>JAAZVD010000112.1 GCA_018623785.1 Bacteroidota bacterium
CCCTCCGATGGTCGTGCCGCGTCTAGTGCGGCGCCGGCGGACACGTATAGAATCGCCAGGGGCTCATGAAAACAACGTATTTGACAATTCAGGAGGTGTACTGATGGCACGTGGAGTCAACAAAGTCATTCTCGTCGGCAATCTCGGCCAGGATCCGGAACTGCGTTACACAGGATCCGGAACGGCAGTCTGCAACATTCGGCTCGCAACGAACGAGTCCTACAAGGATGCCAGCGGAGAATGGGTCGAGCGCACGGAATGGCACAGCGTGGTCGCCTGGGCGCGATTGGCTGAAATCTGCAACGAGTATCTGAAAAAGGGTTCGCAGGTGTATTTCGAAGGATCCCTGCAGACCCGCTCGTGGGAAGACAAGGATGGTAATACCCGGTATACCACCGAAATAAAGGCGAAGGAAATGATGATGCTCTCCGGGCGCGAGGGCGGCGGATCATTCAGTTCCTCCGGCATGGGATCATCTAGCGTTTCAGCGGCTCCGGCTGCAGCAGCAGCCGACTCCGGCTCGAAGGACGACTACACGTTCCAGCCGGACGACGACCTCCCGTTCTGACGCAATGAGGCCGAGCTGATCCTGCAGCGATCGGCGCTTACGGATCGAATTTTGAACGTTGGGCGGGGCGCGGACGATCATTGATCGTTTCCGCGCCCCGCCCGGCTGGTTTTGGTACTGCCGTAAGCACATTTACGGCTTGCTTTTCTGTGCAGGGAGCGGGTTATTGCAGGCGCCGAAGGCCGGGATAAGGTCTTGCTCCTGATGGTGCCGTTCCAACGGCGGTTATCCGCACGGTGGCATCCAACCCCAGTACCCCGTTCCTTTGGCGTTTTTGTATCCCCCAAGACAACCTGATTACTTCCATGGCTTCAGCAGGACGCGGTGAGTGGAGTGGAAAGGCCGGATTCATCCTGGCCGCAGCCGGCTCCGCAATCGGACTGGGCAATATTTGGCGCTTCCCTTACACGGCTGGAGAAAACGGAGGCGGAGCGTTCGTCCTCGTCTATCTGGTCTTTGTCCTGCTGATCGGCGTCCCGGTTGTGCTTTCAGAGCTCTCCATTGGTCGCTTCGCAAAGCTGAACCCCGTTGGTGCTTTCAAGAAGCTGGCGCCCGGGACCAACTGGAAGTGGCTCGGTGGTCTTGGTGTCCTCACTGGCTTCGGTATTCTTGCGTTCTACTCCGTGGTTGCTGGATGGACGCTATCCTACCTGTGGGGCGCCATCACAGGTCAGGTTGGCGGGGTCACGACAGCGGCGGAAAGCGAAGCAGCGTTCGTCGCACTCATTGGTGGCTCCGTCATGCCGCTGATTCTGACAGCCATCTTCATGGCCCTGACTATCTTCGTTGTTCGAGGTGGTGTTTCCGAAGGTATTGAGCGGGCGACCAAGATTCTGATGCCGACCCTGTTGGTTATGCTGATCATCATGGCCATCCGATCAATGACGCTCGAAGGTGCAAGTGCAGGCGTTTCGTACCTGTTCAGCCCCGATTTTTCCAAATTAAACGTGGGCGTTATTCTCGCGGCCCTTGGACAGGCCCTGTTCAGTCTGTCGCTCGGTATGGGGGCTATGATCACGTACGGCTCCTACTTCCCCGATAGAGAAAACCTGCCGCAGGCAGGGATTATTGTTGCCATCTTCGACACGGGTATCGCTTTTCTCGCCGGTCTGATCATCTTCCCAGCGCTGTTCAGTGTAGGTGTTGACCCGGATGCAGGAGCCGGCCTCGTCTTCATCATTCTGCCGTCCATTTTTTCCCAGCTACCAGCCGGTGGCCTGTTTGCAGTCGCCTTCTACGCGCTGCTTTCTATTGCCGCATTGACTTCTACCATTTCCCTCCTCGAGGTCGTCGTCGCCTATTTCGTCGATGAAAAAAAGTGGGACCGGAAAAAAGCGGCACTGTGGATTGGTGCTGCGTGTTTCGTCGTGGCCATTCCTTCTGCCCTTTCCCAGGGCGCCGTAGAAGCTTTCAGCACCTCATTCGGGCTGGGCATCTCCTTCCTCGACTTGCAAAGTATCATCTGGGGCAACTACTCCCTGTCCATCGGCGCGCTCGGTCTGTGTGTCTTCGTCGGATGGAAGTGGGGCATTCCGGCAGCGTTAGCGTCGCTCGAGTCCAGCGGTCACAAACTTCAGGGACATGGACTGTGGTCCTTCTTGATCAGGTTTGTTTGCCCCGTGGCTGTATTTGCCATCCTGGTCTACATTATGATTACGCAACAGTACTTCTAGTTCTGCGGTATCTTGAGCAGACACTAACCTTTCACCATTCCGAGGATCACCCTCTCCCCACGTGGAGCCTCCCCCTGCGACGGCGCTTTTATCGTTCCTGATGATCCAGGATGTGGGCCTTCACACGGGTGATTTGGTCACGGGCGGTATCGTCCTGACCGTCCTGTTGGTCCTCTCGTCGCTCTTTTCCGGGTCAGAGGTAGCTCTCTTCACGATTGATTCGGGTCAGAAAGCAGACCTGGCCGAGGCAGAGGACGCAGCCTCGCAGCGGGTTACCCGTCTTCTGCATCATCCCAGGACGGTGCTCGTCACCATCCTGATCATGAACACCGTGGTCAACGTCGGCGCGGCCATAACGGCGGCCGTGATGACCCACGAAATCGCAGAAGCCAATAACTGGTCTCCGGTAGCAACGCTAATCATTGAGGTGGTGGTGCTGACCTTTGTCATCTTGGTGGTCAGCGAAATTACCCCTAAGCTGGTGGCTTCCCGTGAGCCCATCGCCTTTGCCAAGCGCATGAGCGGGATTCTGGTGGTCCTTCACCGTCTGCTCCTCCCTGTTTCATCGCTGCTGGCCCGATCAATGGCCGCCTTCCACGGACGCTTTGAGGGAGTGAACGAGCGATTGTCGGCTGAAGACCTCAAAACCATCGCTGAAATCGGCGAGGCCAGCGGCAATCTGGAGCAGGAGGAAAAAGACCTGATCCACTCCATCGTTGAATTCGGGGAGACCAGCGTCCGGGAAATCATGGTCAGCCGGCTGGACATGGTTGCGCTCAATGTCAATGCTGATGTCGAGGATGCCATCGGTATCATCCGCGAAACAGGCCATTCCCGACTGCCCCTGTACGTCGAGCACCTCGATAACATCCTCGGGGTGGTCTACGCCAAAGACTTGTTGCGCTACCAAAGCGAGCGCCCCGAGGAAGCCTCGCCGGATTGGACGCGATTGGCGCGTCCCGCCATATTCGTGCCTCTGGGCAAAATGCTGGACGACCTGTTGACGGATTTCCAAGCACGACGCACCCATATCGCCATTGTTGTCGATGAATACGGCGGCACGGCCGGGCTGGTCACTCTGGAAGACGTACTCGAGGAAATCGTCGGAGAGATCCGGGATGAGAATGATGAGGAGGAAGACGCGCTCATCGAACGCCTCGACGAGCACGACTTTCTTGTCGATGCCCGCATTGATCTGGACGACCTCTTTGAAGCCCTGCAGGTAGAGATCGATACGGATCAGTTTGATTTCGAAACACTGGGCGGACTCATCTTTCATCTCGCCCGCGAGATCCCACAGGAAGGAGACACCTTCGAACACGGCCCGCTTTATCTGACGGTCGGGGCATTGGAGAATAATCGCATTCGGCAAGTGCGACTGCAGATTACAAGGTCCGAGGCAAATTCCTGACACCGACACAAGCCGTCTTCATTTCCCGGCATAGGTAGGTATATTGCTGTCGTGATCGTTGGATTACACGTAACTGGCTGCGCGTAATTTCCACGAAACACCCCACTATCGTCAGCATTGTAAGGGCTTCCCCCGACGCACCCCACCCCCTCTTCCATGCGCGACATTCGAGAGTATTGTGGCATTTTCGGCATCATGAACAGTCAGGATGCAGCCCACAAGATCTACATGGGCCTTCATGCCCTGCAACATCGCGGACAGGAATCCGCTGGCATCGTTACGTCAGTCTTTGACGAGACGCGTGGCAAGAAGGTGATGCCGGTGCACAGGGAGCCCGGGCTCGTGCTTGACGTATTCAAGGATCCAACCGTATTTGATACCAAGCTCCTCGGCAACGCGGGCATCGGACACAACCGGTATTCGACATCCGGGGCAGCTGACAACCACGCCAACATCCAGCCTTTCCTCGTTCATTACCGGGATGGAAATCTGGCCCTGGCACACAACGGCAATATTTCCAACGCTAGGGAAATCAGACGCAGTTTCATCGAACGGGGTACGCTCTTTCAGAGCACTTCGGATTCGGAGCTCGTCCTGCATCTGATTGCCCAAAGTACCCGTCGAAAGCAGATTGACAAGATCACGGATGCCGTTTCCCAGCTGGAGGGTGCTTTTTCACTCGTCATTTTGACGGACGAAGCACTCATCGCGTTGCGCGATCCGAACGGCTTCCGACCGCTGGCCATCGGGCGCATTCCTTCGGGGACCGGCAACCGCGCCGAGGAAGCGTGGTGTGTTGCCAGCGAGACCTGTGCCTTTGACCTCGTGGGAGCCGAATATGTGCGTGATGTTGAGCCGGGCGAAATGATCGTAATCGACCAAAAGGGCATCGAACGTGGATCATTTGAATCCTATCAGCTTGCCCGAAATAACGGGGTCAGCCAGTGCATTTTTGAATACATCTATTTCTCCCGTCCCGACTCCAAGATTTTCGGGGAGATGGTGGATAAGGTTCGGCGCAAGATGGGCAAGCAACTGGCCCATGATGCACCCGTCCCTGAGGTGGGAGAGGACGAGGCAAAACCTATTGTCATTTCCGTTCCAGACTCATCGAACACCGCTACACTGGGCTACGTCTCCGAGTGCAAAAAGCTGGGGCAACGCGCTCGATATGAAATCGGCCTGATCCGCAATCATTATGTCGGACGCACCTTCATATCACCGGGCCAGCAGTCCCGTGAACAGCGGGTCCGCTCCAAGTTCAATACCGTTGAGGGAGTCCTCAAGGACCGGGTTGTGGTTATGGTGGATGACTCCATCGTCCGAGGTACGACGGCCAGACAGCTGATAAAAATGGTTCGCGAGGCGGGAGCTCGTGAGGTTCACTTCCGGGTGGCCTCACCGCCTGTCGTCAGTCCGTGCTTCTATGGCATGGACTTTCCGACGCAGGAGGAGCTTCTGGCCAATCAGCATGAAGGCGATGTGGATGCCATGGCGGCGTGGCTCGGCGTGGATTCTCTGGGATACCTGAGCGTGGAAGGGATGAGGAATGCGGTCAGTGCAGCCAATACCGGTCAGCATGGATATTGCGATGCTTGTTTTTCCCGGAACTATCCGGTGCCAGTGGACATGACCGTATCCAAGGACGAAAACGAGTGGTAACAGTGGTCATTTTTTGACCATCAATAGCCACATATGTACCTAAGGCCCCGGAAGACTGAACGTCTTCCGGGGCCTTTTTTTGTGCCAATATTGTTCTTAAAACCAGCGGTATAGGCACGCCAGTGCGCTTTTACAGTCATAAATCAGATACTGTAACATAAATATGTATACAAGTTGTGCACCTATATATGTGTATGTATATTCAAAACGTCACGAACAACACGCTGCGTCGTGTTTTCCGGACACTGTTTCCGGTACCGCTCACACCGGAGGCGCTCCATACCGAACCCCTTCCACCATGCGAAATCCGGTCGATCGTGCCATCAAAGCAATGACCTTCGGCGTAGGAGCTGTAGGGCTCCTGATCCTGACTGTATTCCAATTGCTCTGAGCCGTCGGGCCTGACAGTCCCCGCCTCTGCCCTCTACCAGCCGGCCGGATTCCACACCGAATCTGCACAGTGCATCCGTGTGCTGTGCTATTTTTGTTTTCGGTCCTTACTGTGATTCTGATTTAGCCGAC
>JAAZVD010000113.1 GCA_018623785.1 Bacteroidota bacterium
GAACCACGCTGACAAGAACGGTCTGCTCAAGAATGTCAAAGTGGCTCTGTCCGGTGATGACTTCCGCGAGGGCATAACCGTAGTCCTGTCCGTCAAGGTGGCTGAACCGCAGTTTGAGGGGCAGACCAAGACCAAGCTCGGTAATTCCGAAGTGCAGGGAGCCGTGGAGTCCCTCGTTTCGGAGAAGCTGGCCGAGTGGCTGGAGGATCACCCCAAGGAGACCAAGCGCATTGTGGACAAGGTGGTGCTGGCCGCTCAGGCCCGCCACGCTGCCCGCAAAGCGCGCGAACTGGTGCAGCGCAAAAACGCGTTTTCCAGTGGTGGTCTGCCCGGCAAGCTGGCCGACTGTTCCTCCCGCACACCGGAAGAGTGCGAGCTCTACCTGGTGGAGGGCGACTCAGCCGGCGGCAGTGCCAAGCAGGCCCGGGATCGCCATTTCCAGGCTATCCTTCCGCTGCGAGGCAAGATTTTGAACGTCGAGAAGGCCCGTATCGACAAGATTTTGGCCAATGAGGAGATCAAGAACATCGTTACGGCGCTCGGCACCGGCCTCGGCGTCGGTGAATACGAGTTCGAGCCCGAAAAACTGCGGTATCACAAGATTATCGTGATGACGGATGCCGATGTGGACGGGGCCCACATCCGTACCCTGCTGCTCACGTTCCTCTACCGTCAGATGCGAACGCTGGTAGAGCAGGGGTACGTGTATGTCGCGTTGCCGCCGCTCTACAAGGCCAAGAAAGGCAAGCAGGAGCGCTATTGCTGGAATGATGATCAACTGAAAGAGGCGGTTATCGACCTGGGCGGTGATGACGGAAAGAAAGTCACGATCCAACGCTACAAGGGTTTGGGGGAGATGAACCCTGATCAGTTGTGGGAAACCACGATGGATCCTGCTACACGTATGTTGCAGCAGGTCACGATCGAAGATGCAGCCGCTGTGGATCGTATTTTCAGCACGCTCATGGGCGATGCCGTCGAGCCTCGCCGCAAGTTCATCGAGCGCAATGCCAAATACGCGACCATCGACGTCTGATCAGCCCGGCGGCCCCATGGTCGCTGGCGGATCGGATCAGGATGGGTCCCCGTCAATCATGCCCGAATCTGTTACACCGCGGCTGAGCATCGTCATCCCAGTGCTGGATGAAGAAGGCTCTATCCCCGAACTGGTTCAGCGTATCCGCAGCGTGTGTGATGGTGCCGGTTTTACGTTCGAGGTCCTCTTGGTCGATGATGGATCCACGGACGAGACGTGGGACGTCATTACGGAGATGCATGAGCGTGATGCCCGGATTGCCGGGATCCGGTTTCGCCGTAATTATGGGAAATCTGCTGCTCTCGCGGTCGGTTTCGAGCATGCCCGAGGGCGGTATGTCATCACGATGGACGGGGACTTGCAGGATGATCCGGCAGAGATTCCCGGCTTGATTGCGCTGCTGGAAACAGGATATGACCTGGTCAGTGGATGGAAGCGGAAACGCCACGATCCTCTTTCGAAAACCCTTCCGAGCCGGTTCTTCAATTTCGTGACGCGGCGTATTGCCGGCATCCCGCTACATGATTTCAATTGCGGGTTGAAGGCTTACCGGAGTGAGGTGGTCAAATCAGTGAAGGTGCATGGCGAACTGCACCGCTATATCCCACTCCTGGCCAAATGGGAAGGATTCGATCGCATCACGGAAAAGGAGGTGCAGCATCATCCAAGACGCCACGGACGCACCAAGTTCGGGCTGGAACGTTTCCTTCGTGGATTTCTCGACCTGCTTACGGTCACCTTCATGACCCGATTTGCTTCCCGTCCGATGCACTTCTTTGGAACGTTCGGGACGCTGGCTTTTGTGGGTGGTTTTCTGATCAGTCTCTGGATATCGATCGATAAGCTCTTTTTCGGGCAGCCGATCGGGGACCGTCCCCTGCTTCTTCTCGGGGTGGCCTTGATTCTGGTCGGTGTGCAGATGTTCACGACCGGCTTGATCGGGCAGATGATTGTAGAGCCGCGTATGCAGCGTACCGATACGCTGCACATCACGGCGTCGCTGGCGCCGGGGCAAAGCAACGCAGGCAACCGAGTGTCGGACCCGTCCCGAATCGGGCATGCGGACCGGGAGGTCCCTCGAAATGCCTGACATTCCTCCGCGGATTGGAATTGTCGGCCCGTTTCCCCCGTATCGAGGGGGCATTGCCCAGTTCTCACAGCGCCTTGAGCGGGCTCTTCATGAAGCGGGTTGCGCTACGAGCATGCTTTCTTTTCGCCGTCTGTATCCTGCCCTTCTGTTTCCGGGCCAAAGTCAGGAAACGGATGGTGCCCATCCTCCGCTGGATGCGCCCCGCATGCTGGACTCCCTGGTACCCTGGACATGGAAGCGAGCAGCGGATCATCTACTGAGCCAAGGCATCGAACGTGCCGTATTCATGCACTGGATGCCCTTCTTTGCGCCGACGTATGCCTCCGTGGCGGCGCGTTTGCACCGGCACGGCGTTGTCTGTTCGGCCATTGTCCACAACGCCCGTCCCCACGAGGGCCAGCCCTTTGCCGCGCCACTTACCCGTCGCTTCCTGCGCCACTGTCAGCATATCGTGGCGCTCTCTGAAACCGTTCGACGTGATCTTTTGGCCATGGGTGTGGAGGCCGGGCCGGAGCAGGATATTGAGGTCCGCCATCATCCCACCTATGATCAGTTCGGAGATCCGTTGGACAGGGCCGAGGCCCGCCGGACCCTGGGCCTGCCGCAGGATGAAACCATCCTGCTTTTTTTCGGATTGGTCCGGCATTACAAAGGGGTGGACGTCCTGCTCGATGCCATGACCCGCACGCAGTCGGGGCCGCACGTGGTGGTAGCAGGGGAGTGGTACGAGGATCGCGCCTCAGCGGATGACCTGATTCGTAAAGAGGGGTTGACGTCGAGAGTGCGTTTGGTGGACGAGTATATTGCTGACGATCAGGTGGCTCTTTACTTTTCAGCCGCCGACGCGGTCGTGCAGCCCTACCGCAGTGCCACGCAGAGCGGGGTGGTGCAGACGGCATTCCACTTCGGCCGGCCGGTTATTGTGACCGGCGTCGGCGGCCTGCCCGAGGTGGCAACCCACGAAGAGGATGCCCTCGTCGTAGCGCCCGAGGACCCCGATGCCTTGGCAGCCGCCATCGATCGGATCCAGGAGCAGGGTCTTCTGGACCGCCTGACGGCTGGTGCCATGCGAGCCAGGAACCGTTTTTCTTGGGAGCATTTCGTCCAGCCGTTCCTTACCTCGAGCCCGTAGTGATGCCTCAGGCAGGCCTGACTTCCTCACCACTTCAGCACACCCTATCGCGCATTCCATGGATTACGATCCGGTAAAAGACCGATTCGGGAGCCTCGTGGCAGGAAGTCGATGGCGTACGCGCCTCTTTTTTCGCCTGCTGCATCTGTTTTTCCTGCGTGCATGGCACGTGCGCAAAGTGCTGCGGCGGGCCATCGGCCCGAGGGATACGGCGCTGCGCATCCTGGACGCCGGGACCGGATTCGGACAGTTTGCCTGGTGGATCGTACGCCGATGGCCCGCCGCGACCATCCATGCCGTGGACATCAAGCAGGACTATCTCGATCGCGCCGAAGCGTTCCTGCAGCAGGAAGGCCTAGCGGATCGTGTTTCGTTGGCCATCGATGACCTGACTGATCTGAAAGCTGAAGGCCCATTCGACCTGATTCTCTCGGTCGACGTCATGGAGCACATCCTGGAAGATGTAACCGTGTTCAAGCACTTCCAGCGCGTGCTGCGTCCGGGTGGTACGGTCATCATCAACACCCCGTCGGATCAGGGCGGTTCAGATGCTCACACGGAGGGCGAAAGCTTCATCGGAGAACACGTGCGTGATGGCTACGGCAAGGACGAAATCCGGGGTAAACTGGCCGAAGCGGGTCTCGAAGCAGATCTCGTTGCGTTCACCTACGGTCCGTATGGCAGTTTGGCCTGGCGTATGACCATCAAGTGGCCCATGATCTGGCTCAATGCCTCCTTCGCCTTCGTTCTCTTGCTGCCGTTTTGGTACGCTCTGGTCATCCTGCCTGCGCTCCTCTTGAATGCGCTCGACGTTTCATCCAAAAACCGCACAGGTACCGGGCTCATCGTGGTGGCGCATAGGCCCTGATTAGTGTATTTTGGTCGGGCACTTCGAACGGGATTCGCCCCGGAGGACCGCCCTTCCCTGAGCCATCGCTCCAGCTCCCCATCACCCAACGCCTGGGACCCGTGCAAACGAAGTACGTATTTGTGACCGGCGGCGTAACGTCGTCCCTTGGAAAAGGCATTATCTGTGCCTCACTCGGCCGTCTCCTCGAAAACCGTGGACTGCGGGTCACGATCCAGAAATTCGACCCCTACATCAACGTCGATCCCGGCACCATGAACCCGTACGAACACGGGGAAGTCTACGTAACGGACGATGGTGCTGAAACGGATCTCGACTTGGGTCACTACGAGCGATTCCTGGGCGTAGCCACGACGCAGGCCAACAACGTGACAACGGGCCGCGTCTATCTGGAAGTCATCAAAAAGGAGCGTTCGGGCGCCTACCTCGGCAAGACGGTGCAGGTAGTCCCCCATATCATCGATGAGATCAAGCATTGGATGCTCAAGCTCGGCGAGACCGGTGACTACGATGTCGTCATCACTGAAATTGGTGGTACGGTAGGGGATATCGAAGGGCAGCCTTACCTCGAGGCCATCCGTCAGCTTCGCTACGAACTCGGTTCGCGCAATACCCTCAACATCCACCTCACGTTGCTGCCCTATCTGGAGGCCGCCGGCGAGGTGAAGTCCAAGCCCAGCCAGCATTCGGTCAAGACGCTCCTCTCCTTCGGGCTGCAGCCTGATGTATTGGTTTGTCGTACCGATCGGCCCATGACCGAAGATGTGCGTCGTAAGTTGGCGCTCTTCTGCAACGTGGACCAGCGGGCCGTCATTGCTTCGCAGGACGCCGAATCCATCTATGAAGTCCCCCTTCTGATGAAAGAGCAGGGACTGGATGAGATTGCGGTCGAACGCCTGCACATGAAAGAGGACTTTGCCGGCACCGTGCTCGATGCCCCCGATATGGATGGGTGGGTGCGTTTTCTACGTCAGCTCAAGGAGCCACAAGGCAAGGTTCGGATTGCGCTTGTCGGCAAGTATGTCGAGCACCAGGATGCCTACAAGTCGATTTCAGAGAGCTTCATCCTAGCCGGTGCCGCCAATGGTGTACAGGTCGAGCTGGTCCAGATCCTGTCCGACGATCTGAATGCCGAGAACGTGGATGAGAAGCTTTCCGATGTCAACGGCGTGCTCGTGGCGCCGGGCTTCGGGGATCGAGGGGTGGAAGGCAAGATTGAAGCCGTTCGCTACGCCCGAGAGAATGACGTTCCCTTCTTTGGCATCTGTCTTGGTATGCAGTGCAGCGTCATTGAATTTGCGCGCAACGTGTGTGGATGGGAGACGGCCAATTCCACCGAGTTCGATCCGGACACAGAGCATCCGGTCATCGACCTCATGGAGGAACAGAAGAAGATTTCCGAGAAGGGCGGCACCATGCGACTGGGCGCCTACACGTGTCAGTTGACCCAGGGGTCGCGCGTGGCCGAAATCTACGGCCGCGAAAGCGTCAAGGAGCGCCATCGCCACCGCTATGAGCTCAACAACGTACTCCGATACAAGCTGGCGGAGCACGGCATGCACTTTACCGGTGTCAATCCCAGACGCGATCTGGTCGAAATCGTGGAGCTACCTTCCAAGCGTTGGTTTGTGGGTGTGCAGTTCCATCCCGAGTACCGCTCGACAGTCGGCAATCCCCATCC
>JAAZVD010000114.1 GCA_018623785.1 Bacteroidota bacterium
ATCTGGGCTTCTTCACCGGAAACATCCCCGACTACCGCAGCACGCAGCCCATCCCACATGGACGTTCTCTGATGAAGATCTCTGAGCAATCCCACGTCTGCCGTTTCGATCCGGGCCAAAGCATCTTCGGGAGACCACTCGTGGGCAGGATGATCCCTATCATAGAGCACTCTGGAAAGACAATTTCGCCCCATGAAGGCGGGATCACTTTTCTGCATGGCCAAATGGGACCGAATGCGTCCCTTGATCAGGGAAAGCTCGTGCTCTTCGAGTGCAGGTTCTGAAAGCTGTTCACGAATGAGGCCCAGGACCATGTCGAGATCACGGGCTAGAAAACGTGCACTTACGTCAATTCGGCTGGCATGGGCTGAAAACGATACGGAAGCCCCTATGCGTTCCAGTTGATCATTGATGACGGCCTTCGTCCTCTGACGCGTTCCCTTGTCCAATAGGGCCGCGAGCAGGTCCAACATAAGTCCCTCACCAACTGCCAAATCCACTGGACATGGGTACGAGGCGCGCAACGAGACTACGGAATCTATCTGCCAGGGAAGCACCTGCACGTCGAGGCCCGGTACTGTCAATCGATGAACTTGCTCAGAGAGTCTTTTCACTTCCGCATCCGACGATTACAACATGTGCATGGTGTTCAAGCGGTCTACGCTGCCAATCAGGCTCCTGCCGATATCCTGAACACTTCCCTCCCCGTCAATTTCGACCAGTAAGCCCGCCTGCCTGAAAAACATCTCCACCGGTTGGGTCTCGCAGCGGTACGTAGCCAGGCGTGCCTTGACCGACTCAGGGGCATCATCCTTGCGCTGAACAATGAGCCGTGAATCGACTTCCGGAGGTGGAGGATGGTACGTCACATGATAACTTTCTCCGGTTTCGCTGTTGATACGTCGATTGGAGAGTCTATCAATGATTACCTCGTCAGAGACCTTGAGGCTGATGACCGCATCCAGCGGGGACTTGGCAGCGCTCAGAAACTCCATGAGCCAAACGGCCTGACGGGTTGTTCGGGGGTATCCATCCAGGATGAAGCAATCGAACTGCTGCTCGGTAATGGCCTCATTAGCCAGATCGCGTACCAAATCATCGGGCACCAAACCGCCGGCATGTACGTGCGATTCCACCTTTCTCCCCAACGATGTCTCCTCACTGATAGCCTTGCGGATCAGATTGCCGGTCGAGATGACGTTGAGTCCAAACCGCTGGTTGAGCAGTAAGGACTGTGTTCCTTTACCGGCACCGGGAGGGCCGAAGAGCGCCAGACGCATTGGAGGTTAGAAGGTTGATCAACAGCTGATCTAGGTAGGCCACGTCAACGGATTGTTACCCGCGCCCTTGAACAAGCGGCATGTCGCTGGTTTGCTTCCGAAAATCGTGGATCGCTACAGAAGCTGATCCGTGCGCTCGAGACCTTTGTGGCCTATGTCTCGCCTGAAGGTTGCCCCTTCAAACGTAATCCGGGATAATCTTCCGTACGCCTTGTCCAATGCCTCTTTCAGGTTCTGCCCCCGAGCGCTGACCGCCAGCACCCGCCCCCCCGAGGTTACCCAGCCAACGTCCGTCTTACGGGTACCTGCGTGAAAGACGATGCAATCATCCGTATTGTCCGCGTCAAGACCATGGATGTCCTTCCCCTTCTCGTAAGCGCCGGGATATCCTGCTGACGCCATGACCACACAGGCAGAGGCTCCCTGGTGCACGGCAACGTTGACGCTGTTCAGAGTTCCCGTAGCCAGCCCGTGGAAGAGCTGCACGACATCGCAATCGAGCATAGGAAGGACGACTTGGGTTTCAGGGTCACCGAGGCGGCAGTTGTATTCCACGACTTTCGGGCCATCCGGTGTGATCATCAAACCCACGTAAAGAATGCCCTGATAAGGATATCCCTCCGATTGCATCCCTGTAAGCGTCGGTTGCACAATACGCGTCACCGCCTCTCGGATGAGATCCTCCGTCATGACTGGTGCGGGTGCGTAGGCGCCCATCCCACCCGTGTTGGGTCCCGTATCCCCTTCTCCGATACGCTTATGGTCCTGAGCCGTGGGCAAGAGGACAAAGTCCTGACCATCGGTGAGCACGAAGAGGCTGGCCTCTTCCCCGTGCATGAATGACTCGACAACCACCGTAGAGGCCGCATCGCCAAGGAGCCCTTCGCCCAAGAGATCCATCAAGGCAGCCTCAGCATCTTTCAGCGTTTCACACACGATGGCACCCTTCCCTGCGGCCAGTCCGGACGCCTTGACCACAATCGGAGCACCTTCGGTCCGAACAAATGCTAGCGCGTCATCCAGTTGGTCACGCTCAAAACTGCGATAGGCAGCCGTTGGAATACCATGACGCTGCATGAAATCCTTGGAGAAGGCTTTGCTTCCTTCCAATCGGGCCGCCGCTGCCGAGGGACCCACGACGGGCGTACCCACACGACGCAGGGTGTCAGCCAGTCCATCCACCAAAGGCTGCTCGGGGCCGATTACGACCAGCTCAATGCCGGTATCCTCAACAAAGCGGACGACCTCCTCTGCGCGGGAAATGTCCAACTCGACATTCGTACCGACCTGGTGCGTACCACCGTTGCCGGGCGCAATGAACAGGGTCGTCGGGGTCGAACTACGATGGAATGCCCACGCTATGGCGTGCTCCCGCCCGCCGCTTCCAATGATGAGGATCCGCATGATTCAGGAGTAGAAAGGGTTTGTTTCCGGCGTATCGACACCGAGATAGACGTTCTTGTATCGTACGTAATTGTTGGCATAGTCCATGATGGAAGCCACTTCTTCGTCCGTCAGGGTCCGAACCACCTTGGCCGGAGAACCGAGTACCAGCGAGCGCGCCGGAATTTTCTTGCCGCCGGTAATGAGTGCGCCGGCACCGATAATCGTATCCGAACTGATATCGGCGTGATCCAAAATGATGGCGCCCATGCCCACGAGAACACGATCGCGGACTGTGCACCCATGGATGACAGCGGCATGACCTACCGTGACATTGTTTCCGATGTGGGTAGGCGCACTATGATGCGTGACATGCACGACGGCGTTGTCCTGGATGTTGGAGCGCGCTCCAATGCGGATGCGGTTTACATCTCCTCGAACCGTTGCGGAAAACCACACGGACGCATCGGACCCGAGATGGACATCCCCAATGACAGCGGCCGTCTCCGCAATAAAGTTTGTCTCATCCGTTTCAGGCGTTCTGTTGATGAAGGAACGAATCATGAATCACCTGTTTTCTGGTGTAGGCGAGAAAGTAACAAGAGTGCATCGAGGGGGGTCATCTTGTCTGGATTGACGGATTGGATGGCATCCCAGATCTCCTGCATGACCGGGTCTGGCTCGGCCACAAAGAGCGACATTTGAGGTCCCTTCTCGTATGCCTTGGATTCCGGCACGGAACGTCCACCATCCCGGCGAATCTCAAGCTCCTGCTGCTCAAGTTGGTTGAGTATTTCGCGGGAACGTTCCAGAACCAGGGCGGGCAAACCGGCCATGCGCGCTACCTCGATACCGTAGGAATGATCGGCACCACCACGAACCAATTTGCGAAGGAAAATGACCTTACTGTCGTGCTCCTGTACCTGGACGCGGTAGTTGCGCACGCGCTCGAGTCGTTCCTCCAATTCATTGAGCTCATGGTAGTGGGTTGCAAATAAGGTCCGAGCCGCGACATCCGTGTTGCCGTGAAGATATTCCACCAAAGACCAGGCAATGGACAGACCATCAAACGTGGACGTTCCACGACCCACTTCATCGAGCAGAATGAGGGATCGACGCGTGGCGTTGTTGAGAATGTTGGCGGTCTCATTCATCTCCACCAGGAATGTGGACTCTCCTGCTGCCACATTGTCGCTGGCGCCGACACGGGTAAAAATGCGATCCGCAAGACCAATACGGGCATGTCGGGCAGGTACGAAAGCACCAATTTGCGCCAACAAGACGATCAATCCGACCTGTCTGAGGATGACGCTCTTACCCGCCATATTGGGGCCCGTAATGATCAGGATCTGCTCCGCATCGGCAGAGAGGCGCACCGAGTTTGGAACGAAAGGCTCTCCAGGTGGCAAGTGCGTCTCCACGACCGGATGCCGCCCGTCCTCTATTTCCAGATCCAACCCCTCGTGAAGCGAGGGTCGGGTATACCGATGGGTGTGAGCCACTTCGGCAAAGGTGGCCAGCACGTCGATGGCAGCCAACACCCGTGCATTCGCCTGAATCCGTTCGACATCAGAGGCAAGAGCATCGCGAAGTTCATTGAAAAGCCCCTGCTCCAGGGTCAAAAGCCGCTCCTCAGCCCCGAGGATCTTCTCCTCGTACTCCTTCAACGCTTCGGTGATGTAGCGTTCAGCATTGACAAGGGTCTGCTTTCGGATCCATTCGGGTGGCACCTTGTCCTTGTGCGCATTGGTGACTTCAAGATAGTACCCGAACACCTTGTTGAATCCGATTTTCAGGGAGGAGATACCAGTGCGCTCTGCCTCGGACGTCTGCAGATTGGCCAACCACTGCTTACCTCCTCTGGCAAGAGAACGCAGTTCATCCAACTCGGTGGAAACTCCCTGCCGTATGACGCCACCGTCCTTAAACTGTGCCGGCGGCTCCTCCACCAGAACAGACTGAATCCGCTCGGTAAGATCCTCACAAGAGACCAGACGATCGAGCAGGGCGGCCAGCGGCTCTGCATGCGCCTTTTCCAGGAGGTCCACCAAGTCAGGAAGGGCGGCCAACGCATCCCGAAGACCGGATACGTCACGAGGGGTGGCTCTACCCGTGGCAATCCGAACCGCTACCCTTTCAAGATCCCCGATACCCTTCAAAATCCCGCGCACAGAAGCACGCAAGGTCCGTGACGCATGGAAAACATCCACAATCTGTTGCCGCTCCATGATACTCGCAAGCGAGCGCAGCGGCCTGACAAGCCAGTTTCTCAATAGCCGAGCTCCCATTGGCGAACCCGTCCGGTCCAATATGGCTACCAGGGATCCTTCCCTATTGCCAGTCGACGAACTGGCTACTAACTCCAGATTACGCAGCGTTTGCATGTCCAGCGGCATGCACTCCTGATCATCAACCCATTCCAGGCGTCGAATCTGGGCCATGTTCCCTTTCTGCGTATCCTGGACATAGTGCAGGAGCGCGCCGGCGGCAACTGCGGCAGCGCTACCAGCCTCGATGCCGAAACCCTTCAATGAGTGGACACCGAAGTGAGCCTTGAGTGTGTTTTCAGCATACTCTTCAGCAAAGACCCACGGCTCCAGCAGGGTGATACTGGCCTTGGGAAACCCCATACCTTCCATGGAATCCCTCAAACCCCGCACGCATAGGATTTCAGATGCCTTCAAACCGGTCAGGTAGTCGGCAAGGTTGTCCGGGTGGATATGGCTGGTCTTGAACTCCCCTGTTGACACATCTGCGTGCGAAACACCACATACAAGACGACTGGCTACGCCTCGCCCCTCCTCTTGTAGATACACCGCGGCTAGGTAGGTTGACTGGGAAGGCTCCAGGAGATTCCCGCGCATCGATACGCCGGGTGTTACCACCTCAACCACATCCCGTTTGACAATCTTTTTCCCTTTCCCGGGTTCTTCCAGCTGCTCACAGATAGCCACGCGGAAACCCGCTCGCACCAACTTTGGCAAATAGGTATCGAGAGCGTGGTGAGGAAATCCTGCCAGAGGGACGTCCGCAGCTGAACCGTTGGCCCGCTTCGTCAGCGTAATGCCAAGTACCTCATGGACCTTTTTGGCATCCGTGTCGAACGTCTCGTAAAAATCGCCCATACGGAAAA
>JAAZVD010000115.1 GCA_018623785.1 Bacteroidota bacterium
CGATCTAGATGCGTAATCCACGAACCGTACTTTTCGATGACGGTGGTCAACTACTGGTAACGGATACGAGGACCTCGGACATTCATCGCCTTGGAGAAACGGGGGATATCCTGTCCACAACAAGGCTGGAGGGCACCATCCCCTATTTGGCAGGCCTCCGAGGCGATACGACCTGGGTTTTCAGCCCATCCGACGGTTCCATGCACCGATTGGTAGCCCTTCGTCCCGACCGTGTGACCATGCTCGACCTTGATACGGGCAACGAGAGGGCGCTTCGCTGGGCCATTCGCACAGATTCCGGCTATGTCTCCAAAATATTGGATGACGACGGTGGCAACCGGATCGTTTGGTATGATGATGAGGGTGTCGCTCGAGGCCGGATTTCGCTTCCCGGGCCCTCTTGGCGATATGCTGGCATGCTTCGCAACGGTAGAGCGGGCACCATCAGTCTTTCGGGCTTTCTACCTTTCTTGTACGAGGCCTCCCCGGCAGGTCTGGATTCAACGCGCCTGGCCGGCTTCGATTCTCCCATGCTGGCTCGATCATTGCAGTTCGAGCGGGGCACGGTTGAGCAACCGCCTCTGCTGTCCGGGTCAGCGGCTCTTGCCGGAGACTGGCTCTTTGTCTTAAACATGCGTCCCGGCTGGCTGCATGTCGACGTTTTCGATGCCGAGGGTCGGTTGGCCTACATCCTGACACAGCCCGATCCCAGCTTCAGCAAGGAGTACTATCCAACGGACATCGCCGTAAAGGAAGGGCAACCGGGAGAATTTCACCTGGCTGTGACCTTGACCGAACCCGCACCCGGGGTCGAGCGATACGTTTGGACCATGCCGCCGCGCGTGGACGAGTGACGCGTGCGACCAACACAGGCTCCTGAAGCGTCAGACAATCCTATATTGCGGTATGTCTGTCGAATTTCTTACACAACCCGTTCATGATGTAGAAGGCATCGGTCCTGCGAGGGCTCGGGTGCTCTCCGAGGCAGGGATGCGCACGGTAGGAGACCTTCTGGCGCAGGTGCCGCGTCGGTATCTGGACCGCTCCTCTGTCCTGCGTATTCGGGACGTTCGGGTGGGTGCTACTTCGGTAACGGTCATGGGGACCGTCCTTATGACAGGAACGGTTTCCGGAAGAGGTGGGCGAAAGCGATTCGAAATTGTCCTAGAGGATGAGCCCGGTCGACGTGTCAAGGCGGTCTGGTTTCAGGGTGTAGCCTGGATGTCGAAGGCCATTGAAAAAGGGCATCGATTGGCCTTGCATGGAAAGCCTGCCCGCTTCGGTGGCACCCTCTCTTTTTCGCATCCCGATTTCGACCGGATCGACGAAGATGGTCCGTCGATCGATACGGGACGTATCATTGCCCTGTATCCGGGTTCGGCCACCTTGCAGAAAGCCGGCTTGACCAGCCGCACGATGCGTAGAATCCTATACAAGCTGCTCAAGGATCACGGTCGGAAGCTGCGGGAAAACCTTCCCGAGTCGGTTGTAACGTCGCAGGGGTTGCTCGACGGTCGTGTCGCCAGGCGGGCCATTCATTTTCCGCGAAACGCAGACGAACTTGCGCGAGCGATCCATCGATTGAAGTTTGAGGAGCTTTTTTTCTTTCAGCTTCTCTTGGCTACTTCGCGCTCCCATAGAGCGCAGTATCCCGGGGCGGTCATCCCGGGTGATGGTCCATTGATGCACCGATTCCTGCGGGAGATACTTCCGTTTCAGCTGACGGGCGCGCAGAGCCAGGCCCTCGATGCCATTGGCAAGGACATGGGTAGTGGCTCGCAGATGAATCGGTTGTTGCAGGGCGATGTGGGCAGTGGGAAAACCGTAGTGGCGGTCATCGCTGCACTCATGGCCATTGATGCAGGGTACCAAGTGGCTATTATGGCGCCTACCGAGATCCTCTCGGATCAGCACTATCGATCCGTGTCCCGGCTGCTCGCGCCGCTCGGCCTGCACGTCGGGCTGCTCACGGGCAGTACCCCTGCTGCCGAGCGGCGCGAACTCTTGGCAGCCGTTAGCGAAGGGACCTGCCAGCTACTGATTGGAACTCACGCTGTGATACAGGATGGCGTGGATTTTTGCCGGCTTGGACTGGCTGTGGTAGATGAGCAACATCGTTTCGGTGTGCTGCAGCGGGCTACTCTTTTTGATAAAGGGAGTCGTCCTCACATGCTTCTCATGACCGCAACGCCCATTCCGAGGTCTCTGGCGCTGACACTGTACGGAGATCTCCATGTGAGTGTCATGCGCGAGCGCCCACCGGGTCGCCAACCGATAACAACGAAGGTAGTCCGGGAAAATGATCGGGATCATGTGTACGCCATGATGCGGCACGAGATCGATCAGGGGCGGCAGTGTTATGTCGTGTATCCCTTGGTCGAGGAAAGCGAAAAGCTGGATCTTCGGGATGCCGTTTCAGGCTATGAGGCGCTCTCGGCCGTCTTTGCCGACGTGCGTGTGGAGTTGGTCCACGGACGTATGAAGGCCGCCGAAAAGGATGCCGCAATGGCTCGCTTCGTGTCAGGCGAGGCGCCTATCCTCGTATCTACGACGGTCATTGAGGTGGGGGTGGACGTGCCCGCAGCCACCCTGATGCTGATTGAACACGCCGAACGCTTTGGTTTGAGTCAGCTGCATCAGCTGCGAGGACGGATCGGGCGTGGGCAGTATGCGAGCCAGTGTTTTCTCATGGCTGAATACAAGCAGTCCGAGGAGTCCCGTCGCCGCTTGCAAGCCATGGAGGAGACGGACGATGGCTTTCGGATCAGCGAAATCGATATGGAATTGCGCGGTGTAGGAGATTTTTTCGGGACGCAGCAAAGCGGACTTCCTGCCTTTCGGATGGCCGATTTGATGACCGACCAGGATATTCTGGACCAAGCCCGGGAAACTGCTTTCCGGATCATCGAAGAGGATCCTTCCTTAACGGCTGCTACCTATCAGCCTATGAAGCGTTGGTTCGAAGCATTTGTTCTTCGGCGTGGCATGCGTCTTTCCCGCATCGGTTAGTCCTGTGGCCCTGAGAACCGTCATGACCCCCCGTCGTTGTACTTTTTTGGGTTACCCGCTACATTCGAATTCCCTCCCCGTACTCTCCCGAGGTGCATCGCCCTCGTAACCTGCCGTTTTAAGCCCATGAAAATCATCAAGAATATGAGCCGCATTGACCGCTCCGTGCGGTTTTCAATTGGCCTCATCCTCTTCATACTGTCTCTGACGGACGTTATTGCGAGCAACATCGTGCTCGCCTTTTCTGTCCTTATCATGGCCTCGAGTTCAATCGGCTCCTGTCCGGTATACCTGCCACTCAATTTCAGCACGAAGCCATCCGAGCAGGCCGACTGAACCGCAGCGGGGTAATTCTCTTTCATCAGGGCTTGGGGGCGCGCCAGACAGGTACTGAGGAGCAGGGCTCGCCATACATCAGCTTTCGCGCCACTTGTTGCAACGCCACCGTGGCCTTGATGTAAGCAGCTGGCGTAACATGGTCTGAACCACATCCCTTCAAAACCACGATCCTGTCCGTGAACGGCTGCCACGAATGCTGTTCGATATTCAGGAGTGTCAAGGACTCCCTCACTTGCGCTACTGTGCCCACAGAAACGCTGGCTGCCACGCCGGTCAGGTAGGACGCCGTCAGCATGAATGCCCACGGGGGAATTATGGCATCCGCCGAGCAATGGATCCCGACATGGTGATTCTCGAAGGACGACCAGTCCTGCGCCTTCAACTGGCTCCGAAACGGTTTTTCCCGTAGTAAGAAACCTCCGTCCAAGAACGAAGCGAGATCAACTTCCGATACGGGATTTTTCGGCAGGAAGTGTTCCAGATCAACCACCTGGATGCCACTTTCAGCCACTTTGTTCTGGATGGTTTCCATGATTGACGGCCATTGGATAGGGACGAGTGCCGTAGTACGATGGGCGTCTATTGTGGTTCAGCGACAAGAATGGAGATGCATTATTTTCAACATGCCTGAAATGAATGGGCGTTGAGCGACTCCAAATAGGCGGCTGGGTCTGTCAGCTCTGCGGTACACACCGGCCTTCGTGGGAGCCTTGTAGGGTATGGACCCGAGATGTTGCCAGATGTTTTTCCGTCCTCCGGTTTTTCTGTCCTCCAGTTTCACCAGAGTGTCTCCCTATGTCCGCACGTTCAACCTTTCCTATTTTCCTGCTCGCCTTTTTCGTTTTTACGGGATGCGAACTCAGTAACTCTGTTGAAGCGGCCGAAGAACAGGACCTCATTGTTGGGGGAGTCAACCTCACGGAGGTCTTTGCAGAGCCCAGTGATGCCGAGATTCAATCGGTTCTTGTTGACTGGTCGGCTCGCAATCCTGTAGCATCTGATGTCGTGATTGTGGAGCAGGCGGAAGTATCACTGATTGGTGGTGTTCCAGCCACGCTCAGCATTGTGTCCCACGACGTGGATGGCGTGACCCACTATGGGGCCGTTATCGCCCCTGACGGACTGGCTGCTGGAGCAGCTCCAGTGCTGGTATATGCCCACGGCGGCGATGGGGGAGTGAGTGTTGATGGAGAAGCTTTGTTACTCCTGAGTCTCTTCCCGGATTTGGCACCCCATTTCGTACATGTCATCCCCTCCTTTCGTGATGAGCCGCTATCGTACAATGGGCAGACATGGCAGTCGCAGGGACCCGCAAGTCCTTGGGATAAGGACGTGGACGATGCTTTCGCTCTTGTAGATGTTGCAACGACGTTGGCCCCAGCAGCGGACCCCACCCGGATCGCTGTGCTTGGTATGAGCCGTGGAGCCGGTGTCGGTATGTTGATGGCAGCGCGATCTTCATCGGTGCAACGGGTCCTTGGATTTTTCGGTCCAACCGACTTCCTTGGCCCTTTTGTACAGGAAGTCGTCACGGAAATTCTGGAGGGCACTCCTCGCCAGCTTCCCGGACTGGATGTTCTTTCGGAGGAATTCGTATTGCCTTATCGGGACGGTGATATTTCCCTCGAACAGGTTCGTTCTGAGCTGGTGCGTAGGTCTCCTGTACTCTTTATTGACCGTATCAACAACCTTCAGATACACCACGGAACAGCCGATACGATTGTCCCCGTCTCCCAAGCGCAGCGCATGATCGATGTGATGCAAGCATCCGGGCGGTCCGCTGATACGTTTGAAGCCTTTCTTTACGAGGATGGCGAGCACAATCCGTTCACGCTGGAAGGCAGCTTGATCCGCGGAGCTGATTTTGTGGGTGGCATGCTTACCGGAAGCTCATCATAACGGTGTCTGTGCCGATCTACTGGATGCTTTTGAGAGTAATTCCTGAGGCCACACCGATGGACGTTCGCAGTAGCGTAGGGTCAATCTTGACACAATTCTGTTTTGTCATTCATGCCGCTGAAACCTAGACTCCCGTCGACAGCTATTTCTGCCGAATCCGTATTGCGCCTGTGAAAGATTCCTGGAAGTTGGTTATCATTTGCATACTGTGTGTCGCTATTATTACAGGTGGCGTGTTGCTATTTGAAGCTCTCATGTCATTCTTTGCATAGGCGGGTAGCGCGTCGCTCACAGATCAGTCACATTCACCTGAACACCGTTAGGCCATGAAGATCGAGAAAAATATGGGGCGGATGGATCGTACGGTCCGGTTTATCGTGGGCCTCATTCTAGTCGTTCTGTTTTTCCTGGACGTTATATCAGGAACGCTCGGGACCATCGCCATGGTATTCGCAGTCATTCTACTGGGTACGAGCGTCGTGGGTGTTTGTGGGCTGTATTTGCCCTTTCAGTACAGCACGTGCGAGCCTGACTGATACAGAAAAGGC
>JAAZVD010000116.1 GCA_018623785.1 Bacteroidota bacterium
ATCCACGGACACATTCACGGCCCTTTTCAAACGCCACCAGGCAGCCACGGAATCCGCCTGGGTAATCCAAAAATTCCTGCGCTTTGCCTCTGTCACCAGTGATCGCAGGATCGGCAGATTGTCGGAATCCCCCATGATGGTAGGGTCAATCGTAAGATTGAATGTCCCATGATCGGTAGCCACCCTGTCCATAGACGCCTGCAGGAGGGCCCCCATGAAGTCAGCGGACGAGCCCGGTAGTCGTCGCTCAATATCCCGATCAGACTGCTGTGTGGCCCCGATACGCGTCAGCGACGAGAAGTCCCCGCCGAAAATCCAGGGGGAAATGCGACGCCCCACCGAGTCAGCCAGAAAATAGGTCATCCCGACAGACTGAAGGCCCTCAAGCGTGTGGTCACCGAGTGCCCCCCGCCGTGTAGAACGATAGCCTCGTATCTCCTCCCCCGTTACCAATTCAAGAAGCCGCTTCTTTCGGGCCAGACGCTGACTTTGGACTGTTGACGGACCATCGGCGTTTTGAAGCAGTGTGTCGAGTAATCCAACTTCTCCAATTCGTCGTAGCCGCCGAATAAGGTCAGGACGGGATGGTACCCTGTCTGGGTCCACGAAGTACGTGGCGCGAACGCCCTCCTCCTGCAGGAGGTCGGCAATCCGGGACACATCGTCTGCGTCCCTTGGTTGTGCCAACGTGGTTGATACGACCATGGCACCATCCTTGCCATCGGGCCAAGGTTGCAGCCAAATCATGGCCTTGCGAAGCAAATGATTCATCGCGTTGGAGAATAACCGACCCGTAACCTCAGCATCCTCCCGATCGCTTCGCCCAACCCCCAGCGCTTCTCGCTGCGTACCGATCCAGACGAATCGTCCCTGACCGTACTGGCCATAAAGTACGCCGGCCGAACTGCTGTAATCATCATCACCGGACAGGAACTCCGTGGCAAAATCGTACCAATACCCGGCCACCTTCGTTCGATTGGGCTCCGTGACACGAACCTTTACCCCTTGATTGTAAACCTGAACCTTCAGGCGATACCCCGGAGGCATCCCGGACGTCAGCGGCGTTCCTGCGGGAAGGGTTATCCTGCGAATACCCTCAGGCGTTTCCGGGTAAGGAATCTCATAGGACGGATCAAAACCTGTCCAGCGAAAAAAGGAAACGGCCACGGCATCTTGCAATCGCTCCTGACCATCGAGATTACGAATGCGGGCGACCGTGGGATTGGCAATGGCAAAGTCCGATCGCGGCCTGATTCCACCTAGAGAGTCATACCACACATAGTCACGCAGAGGGGCAAAATCTGCCTCGGCTGCTCGTGAGCGCTGTAGGGCCCTGTAGCGCGAAACAGAATTTCCCGCGCCATCACTTTCCGGCATGGACTCCGCGGAAGCCGTCATCTGACGGGGCACGTAGATACCCGGCGGGGTTACCCCGGGAAACGTATCGGAATACACTCGGTAGTTCCAATTACCGCGGTCTGCAAACCCCTGAAACTCGACACCAAAGGTCTCCTCCACAAAAGCCCATCCCCTCCATGATCCGTCCTCTCGATAAATTCCGGGCTGCCAGGTGGCAAAGACACTGCCTCCCCCATTCATGAAATCCTGTATGCGCGCAATCTGCAAATCGCTCAGAGCACGCGCAGAGGGTAAAATGAGGACATCGTAGTCGTCAAGCCTCCCCGCTTCCAACACAGCGTCGCTGATATCTGTGAAAGCAACTTGCGGTTTGAAATCAATCAAATACTTGCGCCAATCCAGCAGGGTTTGGTCAACCCATGCCGTAGAGGTATCACCAGGGGAAACGACACGGTGTACATGACGGGTGTATTCACTGTTGAGCAAAGCCACTCGCTGTCGATTATCCTGACCAATCAGGGCGGGAGATGCATCCTGAATCCTGAAGGCGCCAAGAATGGACTCGAGCAGTAACAGATACACGAGGAGGGCGGATGCAACCGCAGTCACCCCGAGCGTCAAAAACCACAGTACGTTGACTTTCTCTAATTCCCAGTTACGCATAACCTCGCTGCGACGGTCGTGGTCGGAACCGGCTGAGGCCGAAGCGGCCTACAGCCAGGCAAATCCGTCGTCTTGCTCCTCTTCCATGTGTTGATCGGTTGCGTTCTCGTCACGGGGCTGGACAGGAACGAAGCCTTCATCGGTATACTCCCAGAAGAGAGATTTCTGGGGTTCAGGCTGCGCTGCTGTCTGGGCCGGCACTGAAGGCTGCATTGGTGCTGCCTGCGTCGGCATGATAGAGGCTGGCGCTGCTTGCGTCGGCATGATGGAGGCTGGTGCCGGGTATGCAGCAGACTGTGCAGCAGGAATACTGGCTGTCGCCGGGGTTGAGGAAACCAGGACATGTGTCTGGTCCTCCTGATGCTGCAGGGGACGGGCAACCCGGTCTTGAGAGGCCTGTTTTTCCCGCATCTTATAGAGGACATATGCTGAGACCGCCAGAATGAAGGTCGCGAGTGTCCCGACTAGGATAATCGTAGAAAGGATGGGTACCAGCTGCATGGTGCGTAGAGTAAATGTCAGAATGTGCCTTGTTTGCAACAAGGCCGATTACGGTTGCATTAAAAAAAACAAGCAACAATCGTGCCGAATGCCGAAAACGTGGCCCCCGGGGATTAGGCACGATTTCCGGCGGCACGCGGGGGAAAATTATGCCTCATCCACGTGGCAATCTTGTCCCGTCAGCGTGACCGAGGTTCAGAACCTACCCGCTCCAACTTACCCCAGTCCATGGAAAGCCTCAGGAATTCTTCGATCGTGGCAAATGTCTTTGCAATATCAATAAAGAGAACAAACACGACTCGTGATATGAGGGAATAAAAAATCAAGCGGACTTCTTCTTTCTCGACGGCTACACAGTACAGAGCAGCTATCACATCCAGTACCGTCAGCGATAGCCACCACAGTACGATGAAGTAGCTCATATCAAACGTCAACGCGATGAATATGAAGTACAACGGTGCGAACATACCCATGACCGGGCCGATGAGGGCTTCAAATGCCATGGTCCACATCACGAATGTGCCACTGATGTTGATGGTCGGATTGAACACGAGTTCCCGATGCTTGCGTATTGCTTGCAAAATGCCTCGCGTCCACCGGTAGCGTTGCTTCAAGAGCGCTACCAACGTATCCGGAGCCTCGGTGTAGGAAATAGCATCCGGCTCATACTCTACGCGCCATCCCTTTCGCAGAATTTGCAGCGTCAGGTCGGCATCCTCTGCGTACGTATCTGATGCGTACCAACCAGCATCAATGATGGCAGCTTTCCGAAATAGGCCCAGGGGGCCCGGGATGATGTTGACTAGTCGTAAGATGGACTGGGCCGAACGAGCCATATTGAGACCCTGTACGTATTCGAGCGCCTGTAAGGTCGTCCAGAAGTTGACCCGATTAAGCACCTTCACGTTGCCCGCCACGGCCCCGATGCGCGCATTAGTAAAGTATCTGATCGTTTTGCGAAGGGTATTGGGAGATAGCCTCGAATCACCATCTACATTAAGCAGGAAATCGTACCTGGACACCTTGATGCCTGCATTGAGGGCTGTAGACTTCCCCCCGTTGCGCTTTTCAACCAATCGCACCTCTACACGGCCCTTATCGTAAATACCAACCAGGGATCGGGCTATCTCCCTGGTATTATCCGTCGATCCGTCGTCAACCAGAATAATCTCAAACTGCGGATAATCCAATAAGAGCAATGATTGGACGGTGTCCTCTAGCAATATGCCTTCGTTGTAAGCCGGAACGATGACTGAAACAGGCGGCGTAAACCCTTCATCATATGCGGCTCTGACAGTATGCCGTACAGTATTCAGATACGCTGCAATAAGAAGCAGGAAGTACCGAAGAATGACCAAGAACAGAAACAGCGCAAAAGCCACGATGGATGAGTAAACCACCAATCCACTTAGCCTGAGACTGTTCACCTTGCCGGTCAGTCGGTATACATACCCTCCGGGATCGTTCATGAACACATAAATGATGGCAATCAAAGCCAGGGACAAAAGGCCGTACACCCACATACGGCGCTTGAGCATGGCCTCCATCTCCGTTGAGCCAGGAGTATGACCGCCATCTGCAGCGTTTGGCGGCGCAAACGAAACGCGATGCTGGACGCCACCTTCCTCATCCTTGGTATGTACCAAGGAGGGTGGGTCCGGAGTCGTATGTGGACTGTTGTCCTTCATGCATCGTATGTGCTATCTACACCGGAAACCCGGTGTGCCTAGCGAATCATCTTTCCGTGATCTTACAAGGTCCAGTTCAAGGAAGCACTGAATGAAAACGTATTGTACTGGTCGACAATGGACCCGGCACCGCTACCCAAGGTCCGGGTTGAAGCACCCAACGTGGTTCCGATTGTCAGGGCAAAATTGCGGCCCATGCGCCGGATGTAGTCAGCCTCGAAACGACGTCCCACGAAGCCGGAACTGCGCGCGATGAGGCCGGCGGCACCAAAGACACGAACGTACCACTGTGAATCCTGAATCAACTCTTTTTCATACTCCATGAACAGGTCGTACGACTGATAATTCTGGGGCGAGAAATAGATATCCACGGTACTCCTGTACGAGCGCTGGAAGTACTCCATCCCCAAAAAAGTATTATCGGCAACCTTGTAGCCCACCTTAAGATTCATGTTGAAACCGAAGTTGGTGTCGTTGTTGGTGGCGGTACTGCCAAAACTGTCCCGAATAACGTTGAACGACATGGAGCCGGACACCCTTAACACCGAGTCTGGCATGATTGTCATGGACGTGGCCTGTGCATCGAGCTGAGTTACACGCAGGTTGAACTGCCCCCCGCCAGCGGACCACAGATCGAGAGCGCCTTCTCCTGTCCTCACTCCAATCGACCCGTAGTATTTTCCCAACTCCTGCCGCCAGTACCGCATCCCTCCATACACGACCGTTCGCTGCCCCTCGTAATCATAGACGCCGAATTCGCCCGAAATCCGGTTGGAATACGATGCCTTTTCAGACCGAACCTGTGGCGTAAGGTCAATAAAAGCAGAGCCATAGACCTGGTTCACACGACCGCTTACCAATTCAGAACCGGGAACCAGGCGTCTGGAGCCACTGATGAAATGCGAATTGACGCCAACGATCAGTACCGTATTTATCGGTAACGTGATTTCGGAGCGCATACCTTGTGTCCAGCGGTCATAACCCACGCCGCCGCCTCGTGACCGCACCCCACCAGCGCTCGGCACAACAAGAGCCTTGAAATCCAAGCCACCCCATTCACCGGACTGTGTCAGCTCGAACCGCACGTCAGCGTCAATGCCCACGATGCGCTCCTTTAAAGCTTCTGAATCCTCTGCGACTACCAGGGCATCTCCATACAGGACCCGGGCTTCGGAATAATACCCGAGTGCTCTGAGGGACTGCGCCTTCAAAAACACCAGCTCGTAATCCCGTGGATTTTCCAGCAGCAAGCGATCGATGGTGGCAATAGCACCCGAATGATCCTCCTGATAGGTCTGGATTCGCGCCATTTCCTTGGCGATATCATAATCGTAACGCTGCTCCAGAACAGATCGAAGTACGGCAATCGCCTCGGTATACTTTTCCCCGGAGGACAGCATGACAGCGTATTCGACCATATCCTTCTTCAGGCGACGACCGGACAGTTCGAAGTAGGCTTCGTAGGCTTCTGCAGCCGCTTCATAGTTACGTCGAGAAGCAAGGACACGGGCTTCGTTGAGCGCCTCCTGAAGATCAGATCGGGTCTTCAAGTACTGTGCCCGCTCAA
>JAAZVD010000117.1 GCA_018623785.1 Bacteroidota bacterium
ACAGATTATTGCAGCCTTGGTGGCGATGGCGTGTTCACTCCCCGGGGTCTTTCTGATTCTTCGAAAGATGGTCATGATGAGTGATGCCATCGGTCATGCTATTCTTCCGGGCATTGTCGTTGCTTTCCTACTGACAGGCACCCTTAATTCGCCATGGCTCATTCTCGGTGCTGCGCTTTCGGGAATGGCCACGGTGGCACTGGTGGAAATGGTGCGCAATACGGGTTTGTTGAAAGAGGATGCCGCTATCGGTATTGTCTTTCCGGCCCTTTTCAGCATTGGTGTGGTGCTCATTGCCCAATTCGCCGGCGATGTACATCTGGATGTCGATGCTGTCTTGTTGGGTGAACTCGCTTTTGCGCCCTTCGACCGGGTAGTGTTATTCGGTAAGGATATACCCAAGGCCCTGGTGGTAATGGGCATGATCCTGGTTATCAATGCCGTCTTTATTGCGCTCTTTTACAAGGAACTGAAAATATCAACGTTCGACGCCGCACTGGCAGGAAGCCTCGGGTTTGCACCGGCAGTCTTGCACTATCTCCTGATGGGACTTGTATCCATCACGGCCGTCGGCGCATTCGATGCCGTCGGTTCCATTCTTGTCGTAGCGCTCATGGTCGCGCCGCCGGCCGCAGCCTATCTGCTCACACACCGGCTGGGCCTCATGCTGCTCTGGTCTGTCTTGCTGGGCTGTGTATCAGCTATCGGAGGGTACTGGATAGCCAGAGTGTTGGATGCCTCCATCGCAGGATCCATGGCAACAGCGGCAGGACTTGTTTTTACTCTCGTTCTGCTCGTGGCGCCGCAACGAGGCCTATTATCACAGCGACGAGGACAAAAACGGCGCGCGTCGGATCTGTCAGCCGGCCCGCTCGATACGAACTGAAGCCTGGTGCTGTTCAGAGGCCCGTCGGTATACAGACAGCCCGAATCCGAGAGAAAGGATGATGAATCCGATCCAGACCAGGCTGATAAGCGGTTTCTCGTGTGCTTGAACAACCAGCCAATCCTGCGGGGGCAGCGCAACGCCTTCGACCCCGAGATTGATAGACCCTGAATCCACGTTCATACCCGTAAAGGCTACGCTGATACCCCAGTCAGGAATACTGTTCTGGAGGTACTCTACGGATCGGTTGGTCTTGATGACGTAAACAGGTTTCAATTCGCGCTGATCTCCGGTTGCTGTTTCCGTTACCAAGAGGTTGGCTCCGACCGCTACTTCCGTGGAGTCTCCAATCAGATCGTTATCCACATTGAGGTCGAAGGCTACGAATTCCAACGTATAGCTGTCGTTGCCCAAGGAGACCGACTCACCCCTTGCGAGGGTGATTTCTCCCCGATCTGCGCTTTCTCCAAACATGACGCTGGGTGAAACGGCCACAAATAGGTCTTTTTCAGCCCACTTTTTAAGGTCCGGATTTTGGATCCATTGCCCACGATTGCTCTCGTAGGCGACTGGTCTCATTTCGAATGACCGTCCGCGCGGATCCTCGAATGCCAGGTCGTAGGTAGGCAGCCCTTCCTCATTCACTCCTTGGCCCGTATAGGTAACCGTGTACCCTTGAATGGTTCGGGTTTCCCCGCGGCTGATGACAAAGTTTTCGCGGCTTTCCCCGAGCTGCGCCCCGTTGCGACCAATCGTGGTGCTGAGGCCACTGGACGTGATGATACCCAACACCATGACGGCAAATCCGATATGGGTCGCTGCACCTCCGGCCAGTTTGAGATTTCCCCGGGCAATACGCCACATGACTTCCGCATTACCGAAGAAGGCGAAAAAAGCGACGAAGACCAGTATTAGCATCAACAGGAAGGGTCCGTGTTGTGCCCACGATTGCGCTAGGGCTGCCAGACCTGCAGCCTGAAGGGCATCAGCACCAACCTGTGCAAAAGAGGCGGCTTCGGCAGCTCTCACACGGAAAGGTGTCAGGAAAAAGAAGGCGATGGTGGCGACAGAGGAGAAAAGAACCGGTCGAATCAGCACTTTGTTGACCGTTTCTACATTCATCTTATTCCACCAGAACAACTGCCCAATCCCTGCCAGAAAGAGAAACGCAATCGTGAGTGGCAGGGACCACTTGTTGTAGAACTCGATGGGCACGGTAGAGGGGCTGTCCCGGAAAATGCGCCCTATGATGGGAGCACTTGTGCCCAATAGGACGACCAGGGCAATTCCGGTCAAGATCATGGCGCCCGCAAAAATCATAAACTCCCGAGAGAGCACGTTCGGCTCTTTGTCCGGCTTGGGTAGGTCTCCAAAACGAATGAAGAAAAGGCCGAAGCCGAGCAGCCCCATGGTCAGGATCCAAATGAGAAGCTGATTATACAGGCCAAGATCTACGAAGGAGTGCACGGATATATCGCCCAGGATACCGCTTCTGGTCAAAAAAGTGGAGTACACGACCAGCATGTAAGCTGCAATGGCCAGAAAGAAAGACGCCTTGTTGCTGTGGCCAGATCGCTTTTGAACAATCATCGTGTGGACGGCAGCAATACCGATCAGCCATGGTACCAAGGATGAGTTCTCAACCGGATCCCATGCCCAGTAGCCGCCGAAACTGAGCGTGATGTATGCCCAATATCCTCCCAGGGCAATACCTACGCCAAGCGCCAATACCGCAAACAGCGTCCACGGCAGCGCCGGGCGGACCCAAGAGGTGTACTGCCGCTTCCACAGCGCCGTTACGGCAAAGGCAAAGGGCACAATCATAGATGCGAACCCGACGAACAAGACGGGAGGGTGGATTACCATCCAGTAGTTTCGCAGCAGATCGTTGAGCCCTTGGCCATCGGTGGGAATGATACCCGCCTGAATCATTGGAGCCGTCGGAAATTTCTCAGCCAAGGTGGCAAAGGGTGAGGATCCGATCGGGATGGGTCCGATCTGCAGCCCGGCAATCATGGAGATGAGAAACACTTGGCACAGGGCTATAATGGCCATTACAGGCGCCTCGTATTCCCGGGCGAACGATATCACAGCCAGGCCCACCAGGGCGTTCATCACGATCCAGAGCAGAAACGATCCCTCTTGTCCAGCCCACGAAGCCGCCACGAGATAGTCTGTAGACAGATCCATGGCCGTGTTTTCATACACGTACGCGTACTCAAAGGCATGCGTCAGGTTGAGGTAGATCAAGAGCCCGAAAGACCCAAGCACGCCCATCGTTGCCACCCACCACGACAGGCGACCAATGCGTTTCCATTCACCTACGCGCGTTTCCAGTTTGGAGGAGCGCAGAAAGGTGAGCCCAGATAGCACACACGCTACCAGGGAAAGGAGGATCAAAAGCTTACCTATCGTTCCGATCATGGCCAGAATGGGGTTGCTTGAAAAGCGGGGTCATGCTCGCGTCTGTGGATTAACCACTGTTCCTCTGGCTGGATCTCCAGCGGCATCCAAATTCATGTTTTTTTGGAAGCAGCGGTCGGACAAGGGAGAAACCGGCCGAGAAACCGGACAAGGGAGAAACCGGTCGACCGCGATATCCGACGACGGCGCGACGGGCCAACCGGACCACGATTCAGCCGGTGAACCGAAAGGACAGGGCAAACGGGAAGTTGAACCAAAAAAAGCGCGAGCCCGCCTCAAGAGTGGAAGAATCTCATTTTTCCACATCATGGGTGCCGCTCAGCCTTTTCCAACGTCCCCTGCCGACCGGGTCGGACCATACATGCGTACGGGTGGGGCCTGCTGTCCAAGCCCGAAGGAGGGCTCCCTCAAACGAAAGTGTTAGATTCTTATCGTGTCGAGACGAGTCGCGCTACGACCCATGGTACGACCACTCTCGGGATCAGGCAAGTTCAAAGCGACAGGGGGCGGCTTCAGGATCAGGCCAGCAGGGCTTTTGACAGTTTCTTCTCCAGGTCGGTCAACACGCCGTTTACATGCTCCCCGGGATCGAGGGCAGAAGAACGTTCAATAAACAATTCTTCCGTGAGGGCCAGCCCCGCAATGACTGCTGCTGTCAGGTCGGACTGTTCGGGATGAGCATCCTTGAACGCTTTGAGTTTGGCGTTGAGGTATGAAGCCATCTCAAGCGTTGCCAGTTCGTCGTCCTTGGTAACGCGGAGTGTGTAGTCCTTGCCCAGTAGTCGAATCTTGATGGGAATCAATTGGCTCATGATCAGGCGTCTTTGGTTTCTGTACCTGCATTCTCAGCCTCAATCAGCTCGTCCACTAGTCTGATATAGGCTTCCAAGGTGCCACGGAGCTCATCCGGGCTCTCAGTAAACACCACATGGGTGCCATCTTGATCCGCCCGACCACCGCGCTGGAGCGCATCCACTTCCCGTCGAAGTGCCATGTTTTCCTCGCGTAGCCGATGGAGTTCTTTGACAGCCAGATCAACGCGGTCGCGCAAGCGCTCCAGGGCTCGTGTCCCCTTCAATTGCGTTGGGCCTCGTCTTTCGGGTGTGCCACCTGAAGGGAGTGGACCGCCTTCGAACATGCTCTGTTGCCCCGGTGCTTCGTCCCGGTCGTCGTGTGAGGGTGTTGCCATGGTCAAGGAAAGGATGCGAGATCAGATGTAAGCCCGTAATACTCTGCACCCGAATATAGCATCATCCTCGAAGTTTGGCATCAAACTCCTTTTCCACTGTTTTCAGGATGCGTGCAATGACCTTGTCCACCTCGTTGTCCCGCAGTGTCCGATCAGCACCCAGACGTAGACCAAAGGCTAGGCTCTTGTTGCCCTCGCCAACATGCTCTCCCTCATAGAGGTCGAATACCGTTACCTGCCTCAGTAAATCCCCGCCTGCCCGTTCAATAGCTTCGATCATGGGACCAGCAGGTTGCGAGGAAGGAACGGTCAAGGCAAGGTCCCGCTCCACGATCGGAAAGCGGCTGATAGCCTGGAAACGGGGAAGGATAGCGTCTGCAGCGGCTTCAGCCAGCGTGGTGAAGTCGATTTCAGCGACCAGCCCGTCATGGCGCAACGTGTAGTCCTCCGCCACGGCATCCGATACACGGATCAGTGAGCCAATCCAGCGCTTGCCGAGGAGGATGTCCACGCCCCACGATGCCAGGTCCGATGCTTCCCGCTGAGTATACCGGGGCGCATCAAGACCCGTTGCTCCGAGGACCCGGTCAACGATACCCTTTAGGTCGAAAAGGTCGGCCTCTCTGGGTTCGCCTTCCCAATAAGGGCCTTCCCATTGCCCGGAAGCCAGGATCATGAGGGTCTCCGTCTCGGTGTAGTCGCCGACGAGGGTGCGGTTGGTATTCCGTTTCGTGTGGACGCGACCGAACTCGAACAGGCGTACAGCTTGCTGGCCGTGATTATGATTGTGACCGGCCACTTTCAAGAGACCCGGGAGCAACGACGGGCGCAGGGCGGCCATTTCAGTCGTGATGGGATTCATCGTCTCCACCACGTCGCCACCGAAGCGTCCGCCCGGGAGAGCCGGATTGTTGAACCGCTCAGCCGTCTCGATGGGAAGCATCGAGTTGGTGTACGTTTCCCGGAAACCAATTCCGGAAAGCACATCCCGCAGACGTTCACGCAGTTGTCGATCTACCGCAATAGCAGGAGTAAAATTGGGTATCCGGGAGTGGGTTGGCTCTGGAATATTGTCATATCCAAATAACCGGGCTACTTCCTCGACGAGATCAATCTCGCGCTGCACATCAGGGCGGAAGGAAGGAACCGTAACGTCCCACGTCAGCGGCTCAGCCTGTTTTTCGGTAACACCGAAGCCGATGGCTTCCAACAGGCGCACCATCTCCGAGGGGGCGATGTCCGCGCCTACGATATCCAAAACCCGTTGTGCTCGGAGG
>JAAZVD010000118.1 GCA_018623785.1 Bacteroidota bacterium
AGCAAAGGGCAGCATGAGTAACCATTTTACATCATTTCGGACGCCCCTCTGGCTATTGGCGCTTGCACTGACAGCCAGTCTGTGTGGGCCCGCCGCCCTGGCGCAGCATGCCGGCGCCTTTGCCCGCATGGGATTCGGCGCTCGGGGTATTGCCATGGGTAACGCGCAAGCGGCCGATGTCTACGGCGGGGCAAGTCCGTACTACAATCCCGCCCTCGCGCCACTTCAAGAAGGACAGTCGATAGCCGCCTCGGTGTCCGCCCTATCCTTCGATCGAAGTCTGCAATTCCTGCAGTTGGGTGCACCATTGCAGGGACGTGCTGGCTTTACGGCTGGTATCGTGCATGCATCAGTGTCCAATATTGATGGTCGGGACAACAGCGGTTTTCACACGGGAATGCTGTCCGTGGATGAGTATGCAGGTTTTCTGGCGTTTGGTTTGAAGTTGTCTTCCCGCGTAAGCGGCGGTATTAACCTGCAGATTTTTCAGAGCGATCTGTACGAGGGGCTTTCGCCAACCCGTACGATCGGGGTAGACCTGGGACTGGCCGTCCGGCTGCGGGACAATCTGGCAATGGCGCTGGTGGCCGATGACCTCCTTGCCCGCTATACGTGGGATGGTTCGGCCGCGGGGGGCAGTGGCTCCGAGATAACGGATACGTTTCCGCGTAGGCTGCGTTTGAGCGTAAGCCACCGCCGCTGGAATGATCGTTGGCTTATGGTGGCTGAGCTGGAATCCAGAACGACGTCGGCTACGCACGTCACATACGAGCCTCGAATCTTGGGAGATGGTGCTGCACACGTTCGGAACGAATCTGCATTGACCTTCCAGGAAACCCGGTATCGGGTAGGGGTGGAAGGGGCGGTCCTCGATGGATTCACGATCCGGACCGGTATGGAACAGCTCGGAGATGATGCGCTCGGCACCTTCAGACCATCGGCCGGCTTCAGTGCGGAGCAACCCGTAGGCGATTTACGTATCGGTGTGGATTATGCTTTTGGTTTGGAAGCTCGGGCTGCCGGTCGCATGCATTTTGTGACACTGCGCATCCTGCTCTGACCGGCGGAAGATCCTTTTATCTGAACAGGTATCGTTGAGTACACGATGAAACGCATCTTTGGACTTTCTCTTCTACTGATGGTGGTCTTGCTGCCCGCACGGGCGCAGGATTCAGGTCTTTCCTTCCTTGCATTGGGTGTAGACGCGGAGGGGTTGGCACGTGGGGACGCGGGTGTTGCGCGTGCAGAGGGTGCCTTTTCCACGTACTGGAATCCCGCTGGTTTGGCCCACGGGACAACAGAAATCGGGATAGCACACCACGTGTGGATTGGAGATATCCGTACATATGCCCTGAACGCTGCCTTTGCGTTGGGTGAGAAAACGGGGGCAGGTATCGCAGTCGTAGCGACTGGCGCGGGGGATTTGGAGGCCCGGCAGGAGCCAGGGGCTTCGGATGGTCTTTTCGACGCGCAGTTCGTGAGTGCGAGTGCCTCCCTGGGGCGTCAATTCGGTCCGTTGCGGACCGGTTTTTCGGTTAAATTCCTGTCTGAACGCATTTTTACGAATTCGGCCAGTGGGTACGGATTTGACATTGGTGTGCAGACCGATCTTCTCAACGAAAGCCTGCATGTAGGGGCTGTGATGGCCAACATCGGCAACATGGAGGAACTCAACGTTGAGGCCACGGAGTTGCCACGGCTGCTTCGGGTGGGTGTTGAGGTGTTCCCATTCCGGGCAGTGACAGCGCTGGATGGGGAACTGTTTCTGTCCACGTCACTGCTGGCAGAGGTATCCCGTAACTACGTCACGGATCGTACGCAGTGGCACTTCGGGTTGTCTGCCGAAGTGCTGGAAACGGTAACGGCCCGCGTGGGCTACCTGTCCAACGACTTCCTGCGAAATATATCGGCGGGAGTAGGCATCGAAGTAGCCGATCTCTGGTTTGACTATGCAGTATTGCCGTTCGAGGATGGCTTTGGCGGTCCTGCGCATATTCTGAGTCTACGATACGGACTGTGACAGCGTCCGCTCGAGGCTGGCTTAACGAAACAGGTCAAGCAACGCTGTAATACCCGTTCCCGACACATTGCTACGGACGCGTAGCGAGCACCATGCATCCAGGATCATCATCTGAGCCGCATGGATAGGGACGGCAATCCAGAAACTGCGGGTGCGCCAGACAAGGGCTCCCAATGCCACGCCCCCAATAATAGAAAGCATGGCTTCGGGCATAGGCTTTTCGTAATGCAGGATAGCAAAAGGCACGGTCTGCACGAAGATAGCCATGATGCCGAAGGCGCGGGCCGTTCCGAACAGAACGAATCCTCGCCAGAGGTATTCCCAGCCGACCCAGTAAAGAAGGAAAAACGTCTCGTAGACGAAGAACACGCCCCAGTCTTGAGCGGCTGGCGAATAATGGGGGTATTTGTATATGAATGCCGGCGTGGCAGACAAAAACCATGTACCCAGAGCCACTAGGGGCAGGTAGATCAGGGCTACTTTCGAAGCCAGTTTCCAGTCTCCAAGGCCAAGTCCCATCTCCGACCATGAGTTCCGGAAACCCAGACGAAGGATGGCAATAGGCAGGACGAATCCTAGAAATCCCTGAATGCTGAACCACCAGATCCAACCGTGTAAGCCGGAGTAGTCGTCAGTAAGGAGCGGGGCCACCTCACGTCTGAAAAAACCGCGGTCTCCGTAGTTCATCTGGAGGATCACGGAAAACGCCGCGAAAAGCAGGACCACGGCCGCCTGCGTGTCCACCCGGGTCCATGCCCTTTTCAGGCGCAGCCACTCGGAACGCAGATCGATGCCGAGCATGGGACGCCTCAGACGTGTCGTTCGGCGTGGTAGGATGACCGCACGAGGGGGCCACTTTCCACGTGCTCTATCCCTTTGGCCTCACCCACCTCTTTGTACCATGCAAACTTGTCGGGATGTACGAACTCCTCCACTGGCAAGTGCATGCGCGTCGGCTGCAGGTACTGTCCTATGGTCATGACGTTGAGGCCTATTTCGACAAAATCGTCCATGAGAGCCAGCACTTCATCGTCCGTTTCTCCGAGACCTACCATAATGCCACTCTTCGTACGGAGGCCCTGCTCCTTCGAGATGCGCAGCACATCGAGGGAGCGCTGATACACAGCCTGGGGGCGGACCCGCTTGTACAGGCGTGGCACCGTTTCCATGTTGTGGTTCATGACCTCGGGGCGCGAATCAATGACAATCTGAAGGGCATCCCACAGACCCCTGAAATCCGGGATAAGGACTTCCACCGTTACGCCTTCAATCTCTTCGCGCAGACGTTCGATGGTCTTGGCGAAAATGGGCGCGCCGCCATCCTTGCGCTCGTCCCGGTTGACACTGGTGATGACGGCATGCTTCACACCCATGGTCTTGGCGGCCTCGGCCACCCTGTTGGGTTCGTCCCAATCGAGTCCCTCATCAGGACGGCCCGTCTTGACAGCGCAGAAGCCGCAGGACCGGGTACAGACATTACCGAGGATCATGAACGTAGCGGTCCCTGCTGTCCAGCATTCCCCCATGTTCGGGCAGCGAGCGCTTTGGCATACCGTATGCAGCCCGTTACTTTCTATCGTGTCGACGAGCTTCTTGTACGTCTCTCCGTAGGGCAGCTTGACACGGAGCCAGTCGGGGCGCTGCCCGCGCACGTTCTGGACAGCCGGTGCTTCCACCACGGGCAGCTCCAGCATGGCATCAGGTGCAGGAGATGCAGCCTTGAGTTGGATGTCACCGGGCAGAAGAGGTTTACGTTTCGCTTCCATCGCACAGGGGATTCGGAATGAGGTAGGAAAACCGGTCCTGCGGTTGAATGATCCCCGAAATCCGGGCTGGCAGGGTGAAGTTTCGGTCGAAAGCCCTATCTTTTGAAAGCGGTTCCTGTCGCGTCCGGGCGTCGAGTGCAGGCTTTGTTTCCACGAGTCATTGTACCGATCCACCCGTTTACCGGAACCCTGTCAACCCGCATATCATCACCCTTAGAACGGTACGGAGAATGGCCAATCGGAGGCAGATCACGTCTGATCAGGTAGAAGGAATTTTCATGCAGCACACCAACGCAGAGGGCATGATGCCCATGGTGTTGGACACGCAGGCCAGTGGAGGAATGGACTTGGTAGATGAACAGTCCGACCGGGCCTATATGGATTTCTTCGGTTTCTACGCTTCCAATGCGGTGGGAATGAACCACCCCAAGATGGTGAATGATGAAGAGTTCAAGGCGCGCCTGCTGGATTCGGCTATCAACAAGGTGACAAACTCCGATGTAAGGACGGTCCACATGGCCCGATTCCTCGACACGTTCGGTCGTGTGGCTAAGCCTGACTATCTGCCGTACGCGTTTTTTGTCTCGGGCGGTGCGTTGGCGGTTGAAAACGCACTGAAGACGGCTTTCGACTGGAAAGTGCGCAAGAACTTTCAGAAGGGCTATCGTCGCGAGATCGGGATGAAGGCGCTTCATTACGACCAGGCGTTTCACGGTCGGAGCGGGTACACCCTGACGATGACCAACACAGCCGATCCTCGGAAGACCATGCACTTTCCGAAATTCGATTGGCCCCGCGTATCCAATCCGAAGATTGTCTTCCCCATGGAGGAGAACATGGACGATCTTCTGAAGCGCGAAGAAATGTCGCTCAGGCAAATAAAGCAGTGCTTCCACTCAATGAGGGATGAGATCGCTTGCGTTATTGTGGAGCCGATCCAGGGTGAAGGAGGGGATAACCACTTTCGGAAGGAGTACCTGCAGGCGGTCAAGGATATTTGCCTCGAGAATGATGCGCTGCTCGTATTCGATGAAGTGCAGACCGGTGTCGGTATGACAGGCTCTTTCTGGGCACATCAAGCCATTGGCGTGGAGCCCGACATCCTTTCATTCGGCAAAAAAACGCAGGTTTGCGGGATTCTGGCCGGAAGGAGACTGGATGAGGTCGACGATCACGTGTTCAAGATGGGCAGCCGGATCAACTCCACCTGGGGCGGTAACCTGACGGACATGGTACGCTTTGACCGGATTCTTGAAATCATCGAGGAAGACAATCTCGTCGAGGCCGCCGCTGTCAAAGGTGAGTATCTGCTGGCGCGACTGCACGATCTGGCTGGCCAATCAAAGTCGATCTCGAATGTTCGTGGGCGTGGACTGTTCTGTGCCCTGGATATGCCTTGTCAGGGTTCGCGGGACATGATCCTGGACCGGTGCTACGACGAAGGCATCATTATTCTGGGTTGTGGAGATCGCTCCATCCGCTTCCGCTCCCCGCTGACGATTACAGAAGCAGAAATTGACAAAGGCCTGAGCGTCTTGGGCGATATCATACTCAAGCTGGAATCAGAGTACATGAACCATCATCCCCGACCGACAACGGCCTGATGTACCTGTGCGTCGTGGGGTGGTTATCGCGTTCTGTCGATGACTACCCTGAGTGATCCGGCGGTAGCCTACAAAAAGCGGGGCGGCGATCGTAGATCGCCGCCCCGCTGCTTTTGGACCCGGGCTTGAGGCCCGGGTCTCCAATGATGAGCCTCAGGGGCTTTATTCCGGTACAGCCTGCCTGCGGGCACCTGACTTGGCCGCCAACTGACTTGGGGTAACACCAGAATTGATCTCGACCTTCTTGATGGTCACTTTCTGCGTTCCCTGCGCCGTTTCTGCCACCTGTCCCATGGAGAACAGGAGACCATCGATTTCTTCATAGCCACTCATTTCGGTGGTGGTGCCAGCCGCCT
>JAAZVD010000119.1 GCA_018623785.1 Bacteroidota bacterium
CAACAAGAACATGGTGCCCTATGACGACCAGAGTCCTTTTGTGACGAGCGGCATCCGCGTCGGAACGCCGGCCATGACCACGCGTGGTCTGGGGGCGGACGAGTTCCGGGAGATCGTTGCGCTTATAGATCAGGTCATAACTCACCCGACCGATGAAACGGTTATTGCGCGTGTCAGGGGATCCATCCACGAGATGACAGCTCGTTTCCCGCTCTACGACTTTGTGACGGCCTGATCCGTAACCCATCGAAACATCTCCGCCGCCGCCTCGCCCTCCACACATTCTGAATGCCATGTCCAGCATGTCTTCTGCCACGTACGACGAGTTGGTTGATTTGGGTCGTCAACTCTACGAGATGGCACTTGTCCGGAGCGAGCAGGAGGACATCACCGACCCACGCGGACAACCCATCGGGTGGCTGCTGGATACCCGTATCCCGATGCTTAGTGGCACCGTCATGCCCGAAGTGGGGCGTCTCCTGGGGGAGCGTCTTCGGGCAAAAGGAATTGACCAGGTAACCGGATTCGGCTTTGGCGCCTATGCGTTGGTCTCGGCCGTCGTCGCCACAGCGTCCAGCCCACCGTTCATGGGCGGCTTCGTGCGAGAACAACGTAAACCGCACGGCCGCCGCCGGTTGGTCGAAGGACCCCTCAAGCGGGGTCGGCCGGTCGTGCTTTTGGATGATATCCTGAACAGTGGTCGCTCGGCATGGAAAGCTGTGGAGCTCCTCAGGCAGGATGGCTTTGAGGTCGCCGGCCTAATGACCCTGTTTCATTTTACCTGGAGCGGGGGAAAGCAGCGTCTTGAACAGCAAGGTCTATGGGTGGACTCGCTGCTGGATTTGAACCTTCGGGAGAACGAGCGTTAAACCGCCGCAGTTACGTCGCCGCCCGTTCCCATGATTTCATTTCTACGAAGAAAAAAGAAGGCTGCCTCCAGCGTAGACACTCCGCGGCCGGGTGATGTCGCCGCTGGATCCGACGCCATTTCATCCGATGGGGAGATGGAAATGGGCTTTCTTGACCACCTTGAGGAGCTTCGGTGGACACTCTTCAAAGGCTTTGGCGGTGTTATTGCTTTTACCGCCGTAGCAGCCATTTATCGTCGCTGGGTTATCGAGAATATCCTCTTGGGTCCGAAGAAACCGGATTTTATCAGCTATCGGATCTTTGGTGTCGAGACGACTGATTTCGTGCTGCAGAATCGTACCGTTACGGGGCAGTTTTTCACGGACTGGGGCACAGCGCTGGTCGTGGGCGCCATCATTGGCAGCCCGGTGTTTGTGTATTACCTCTGGAAGTTTATCGAGCCAGGCCTTTACCCCACAGAAAAAAAAGGCCTGCGGTTTGCTGCCGTGTTTGCCTCGTTCTTTTTTCTGCTCGGTATCTGCTTCGGGTATTTCGTGATCACGCCACTGGCGCTGCAGTTTTTTGCGCAGTACTCAATTTCGCCAGAGATCCTGAACGAGTTCGATATCACCAAGTATTTCGAGATGGTGACTTTCTGGTCGTTTGGCACGGGCATCCTGTTTGAACTACCCGTCGTAATCTATTTCTTGGCCAAACTCGGTATAGCCACGCCCGATGGGCTGCGGAGGGCCCGTAAGTATGCCCTCATTGTCTGTCTCGTGTTGGGGGCCTTTTTTACACCGCCCGATCCAATCAGTCAGGTTCTGGTAGCTACGCCACTGTTGCTGCTCTATGAAGCGTCCATCGGTGTGGCCGGTGTTGTGGAGCGTCGGCGTAAGAAGGCACTGGAAAAGGCCTTGGCCTGACCTTTGCAGGCGATACTGCCCTATGCCTGTCATCTGGCTAGGGCAATTTCCGGCTTTGCTCGAACCATCCAAGCGGCCATCGCGTCGAATCCCTCTCACGCGCTCTCATCTGCCCGCGGATTCCCATGCGTCGCCCTCTGGTTTCTTTTGCTTCCGTTCTGATCCTGGCTGTGCTTCTGTTGGCGTTTCGATCGGACGACGATCTGTTCGAACTCCGGAAGAACTTCGAAATCTTCGGCGCGCTCTATGAGGAGATTGCGACGGGCTATGTCAACGATGTACGCTCCGCGCCATTCATGCGGGCCGGTATCGAGGCCATGCTCTCCCAACTGGATCCATACACGCAGTACTATGATCAGGCTGACATGGTGGACTCGAGGCTCCTGCAACAACGTAACCTGGGCGGAGTGGGCATCTCGATTGGATCCCGGGGTGGTCGCCTGGCGGTGTTGGCGCCCGACGGGGACGCGTCTGCCTACCGTACAGGTATCCGCCCGGGCGATGTCCTGCTTCAGATAGGAGAGTCGGCCACCGATGGCATGACGGTCGTCGAAGCCAATGAACTCCTGATCGGTCAACCGGGTACGGTTGTCAATGTCTTGGTGGAACGGCAGGGCGAAGCGGCTCCGCGTTCCTTTTCACTTCCACGGGTGCGTCCAAGTACCAATGACGTTTCCCGGTTTGGATGGCTCGGGCCGGACTCCACCGACGGTATTGCCTACGTCAAGCTCGAACAGTTCGGGGATCGCTCCGGTCGCGAGGTTAAGCGGGCCTTCCGCACGCTCAACCGTCGCGTTCCGCTCCGGGGGATGGTCCTAGATCTGCGTGGTAACCCCGGGGGTATCCTTGCTGAGGCCATCGAGCTTGTGTCCATCTTTGTGCCTAACGGCTCCCTGGTCGCCACCACGCGTTCGAGGGCCGACGATTCCATCTTAGAGTATCGCACGGACGCCGAGCCCTATCTGCCGGATACGCCCCTCGTTATCCTGATGGATGAATACAGCGCATCGGCCAGTGAGATCACAGCCGGTGCATTGCAGGACATGGATCGTGCCGTCGTCCTTGGTCGCACTTCGTTGGGCAAGGGGTTGGTGCAGGTGTTCCGGCCGCTGCCACACAACGCTACATTGAAACTGACCATTTCGCATTACTACCTGCCTTCCGGACGCACCATCCAGTCCACCCGCTACAGCAGCGCGGCCGCCACCGTAACCGTGCCCACGCTCCTCACCTTCACAACACCAGCCGGCCGTACGGTCCGGGGCGGCAGAGGGGTGGAACCTGACGTACCCGTGGATATGCCTGAGCCATCTCCGATGGAGACCGCCCTACGCCAGGAATCCGCTTTCTTCCTCTTTGCCAACCAATGGGTGGCGGAGCGGTGCGATGCGATGGCTGTGTGTACTGGTACGGACGAGGATATGCTGCGCGAATTCCGGCAATGGGTGGATCGGCAGGGCTTTGCGCTCACAACGGACCTAGACCTGCTGCTTGTTGAAATGCAGGCCGCGTCGCAGGATGCGGGGTTTGCAGAACTGACGAGTAATCTGCGGTCGCTGCAAACCGCTATCGAGCGCGCAAAGCAGCAGCAGCTCGAGGCCGAGTCGGAACGCTTCCTCTCCAATCTGCGGCACGAGGTGCGGAGTCGGCTGCTGGCCAACCAGGATATGGTCAGGGCAGACTTGGAAGACGATGTATGGGTGCAGCAGGCGCTGGAGCTGATATCCGACAGACGCACGCTAGCCGATATTCTCGGATAGGACCGGTCCGGGAGGCGGGTCACGGAGTAGGAGGCGGCACCCGGAAAAGGTCGGCGCACGCGGCAAATCGTTCAGCGCTTCCGATCATGACCAAGCGGTCGTTGGGTTCGACCACGAAATCCCCGGCAGGAGAGGCAATCATGCGCGTCCCGCGCCGAACGGCAATGACCGTGAGTTGATGCGTCCGTCGGAGCGCGAGGTCTTGCAGTGTTTTCCCGACTGCCGGGGCGCCGGGGCGAACAGCCACGGCGCGCGTGTGCAGTCCGTCCTCGTCCAACCCTTGCAGCACCATCAAGTGGGCTTCCTGGATACTACCCCGCATCACGCCGTAGTCATGTTCACGCAGCAGCTTGACTTGTCGGTCGATCTCTTCGCCGGGGATCATGTAAGCCCCAAGTACATGCGAGAAGATGCGAACGGTCGTTTCGAGTTCTTCCGGCACAATGATGTCGGCCCCGCGCTGTTGCAAGGATTCCGTCGAGCGAAGGTACCGTGTGCGAACCACGATCTGGACCGTCGGATTCATGAAACGGGCCTGTGAAATGATGCCGGGCGCCACAGCCGGATCGTTCATGACAACCACCACCATCTTGGCTTTTCGAATACCCGCTGCTTCCAGGATGTGTGGGCGCAGGGCATCCCCCACGACATGGGGGATGCCCTGCGCCTTCATGGCATTAAGATGCGACGGGCTGAGCTCGACAACTGTAAAAGGAACACCCCGCTCAGCCAGTACCCGGGACAGGCGGCGCCCCGCTTCGCCGTAGCCGACAATGATGACGTGATCTTCCAGTCCGGACACTTTTTGGGGCGCTTCCTCTTCCTGCTTGCGCGCAAAGCGAGCCGCCAAACGAGGTGCATTGGTCACCTGAAAAGGGGTTATCAGCATCAGGAAAACAGCCGCTGCAATAAAGGTCTGCGACCCCGCATCACCCATACCCGCCGGAGAGAGTCCAACAGCCCGGCCGGCACGCTCCAACACGAACGAGAACTCGCCGATCTGGGCAAGCCCAATACTGGCCGCCACGGCAACCCGTGTCGGATAGCCAAGTACGGCTACGCCGGCCCAACTGGTAACCAGCTTTATGACAATGACCGCGATGGCAGTCCCACCCACCAGAAGCGGCTGACTCAGCAAGAAGGACAAATCTAGCAGCATGCCCACGGATACGAAGAATACCGCATTGAATACTGTCTTCAGCGGCAGGATTTCACTGAGGGCCTGATCGGAAAACCGACTCTCACTTACGATCAGTCCCGCAAGGAATGCTCCCAGTGCCAGACTGACACCCATTATGGAGGAAATGGCGGCGGTTCCAAAGCAAATGGCGACCACGGTCAGCAGAAACAGCTCTTGCCGGTTGGTGCGGGCAATGGCCTCCAGCATCCATGGCACCCCCTTACGAGCCAACAACAGTACGGCAGCTATGAGGGCAACGGCCTTCAGGAGAACTGCCCCGATAGCTGCCGGGGTGGTTGCCTCGCCCGAGAGCAGTGGGATGAGCAGCACCATGAGTACAATGGCAAGATCCTGGAAAATCAGGATAGCCAGCGAAAGTTGGCCATGCGGCGTATCGGTTTCGCCGCGTTCCGAGAGGAGACCAAGGACGATGGCTGTCGAACTGAGCGCCACCAAGCACCCCGTGTAGATAGCCGCATTCCAGTCCACATCCATCCAATACAAACCGATTGTCACTAGAAGCACGGTCAAAAAGACCTGTGTACCGCCGCCTACTACAATGGCTTTCCGGATCCTTGAGACTTTTTCCAGGCTGAACTCGATACCGATCGTGAACAGCAGGAGGATGACCCCAATCTCAGCCAGCATATCAACCAATTCCTGCTCCTGCACAAAGCCCAGGGCATTGGGTCCGATAAGGACCCCTGCAATGAGGAATCCGGTGACCGGGGCCAGCTTCAGGCGATAGCAGGCGTAGGCCATCCCGACGCTGACAACAAAGAGCGCCACCACCTCGTTGAGCATGGGCAGGGAAACGGCAATAGTAGGCATCATGGCGTGGTAGTCGGATACCCGGCAAGGGTCAGGATGGTATCGAGCAGGACGTGGGTTCCGTTCAGTATCTGCTCGTCCGAGGAGAACTCGTCTGGATGATGACTGATTCCACTACGACTTGGAATGAAGATCATGCCCGCGTCGTAGCAGCGCGAGAGGATGTGGGCATCGTGCCCGGCAC
>JAAZVD010000120.1 GCA_018623785.1 Bacteroidota bacterium
AGCGGGGGCGATGATCAAACGTGTACCATCCCGCCTCTTCTCTGCGGAATGGCAAATTCCCATACCAGTACGACTCCCATCCACTGCGTGCCTTCAGAGAAGTACGTACAGCAGGCATCATTTCGTCGCGCAAGAAAGCATCCAATGCAGTATCCATATTCGGATTGAGCGGCGTTGAATAGGTGAGATGGTAACCATGCCGGGTACCATTTGTCGTGTGCAGATCAACTGAAACATGTGGATCATACGCATTCAAGAGCCCGATCAGTGATTGAGCCTCGGGACTTCTGACCTTCATATGATCCCGGTTCAGATCCAGACCCTGCGCATTTGGTCGTTGCCCCATACCTCCCAGCGGCCCATTTTGCCGGGGGCGATTGAACAGGTTGACGCGCTCATTACCGTCAGCGTTGTAAATGGGCGCCAGCATAAGTACGGCCGAATCTGCCCAAGCCGCATGATCACCAGCTGCAAGAGAACGGATGAGCATCAGTAACGCCTCCTTTCCGCATACTTCGCCTGCATGGATGTTGGCCTGAACGAAAATCCGCAGCTTGTCCGAGCGTAAAACGCTTCCAGCAGAAGCATCCGGAACGCTCCCGAAAACAACCAACGGCAGCCGTCTACCTTCCGAGGAATACCCGAAATGTGTTACGTGAAGGTTGGGATGTTGAGCAGCCGCTACCTCAATGAATGCCATAACCTCATCGTATCGCGTTGTCTCCTCAAACGCTGTACGCTCGGCAGCCGTAAGCAGAAACGAAAGATCGGCCTGCCTGGCAAGTGATGCAGAATCCGGCAACAACATCAACAAAAATGCAAGCCGAGTGGTGAGATGTCGAATTTTCATGGCAGTAAGGCAACAGTAAGAATGGTATCCGGCAAGGAGTAACCATCTGGGCAGGAACGAAAAGGTAGGCCAACCGAAAGTAATAACTGCCCAACGAAGAGCGGAACAAAGAATGGCTTTCCGACAACGTAGAATTCACCCCGTATCGGCACCTGAAACCGGTGCGAAGCGTATACTGACTATCCGGTACGTCCCCTCTTGGAGAGAGAATATTATTCCCTTCCCCGGTAGCATGGTCAGATGAACTGACAGGTTTTGTAACGGGACCGTGCCAATCGTGCACAAAAGGACGTCACTCGGTCAACTTATGCCTACTGAACCTACCGACATCCGTATCACGCTCGAACCTGCCTCCCGGGTCGAACTCATCGATGTGTCCGAGCGGGTTACTGAGAAACACAGCACTTTCTTCGAGTCCTATCGAAAGAGTGCCTATGCGTCGCATCATACGACGGCTGGCTTTTTCGAGCAAAGCTTTGCCCGCCGGCTGAAGCATGACCCGGAAGCGTTGGAAAAATATGTTGGTTCCTTCCGCTCGCTCTTTCCTCCGAACGCTGACTACCGTCACGACCAGATGGAACTGCGTGACGAACTGAGCGATGCGCAGAAGCTGGTAGAGCCCAAGAATGCTGATTCGCACCTCACCTACATCGGAGCGGGCCTTGAGAACTGCGTTACGTATCTGAACGAGCGCAGGCCGCCGGTCTACTTCGTGGATCTTGACGGTACCAACGGGGAAATGCGCCGCACTCGCAAAACCACGGTAATCGGCTTCAATCAGGAAACCGTTGTTGGAGAACAGGTGCTTCGGATACCGATGGGATCTCATCCTATCGGATCAGTCAACCTATGGGACCCCAAGGTTGGTGTCCTTGAGCAGCTTGAGGAGCATATTTCTTCGTTCGGCATCGAAAAAGGGCGTATCAGCTTATCCTTATCCCCGGATGAGAAGAACACAGGTCTCACAGTAAATGAGTATGAGACTCTTCTCATGCGTCATGATCTTCCCGAAGTGCTCAAGAATCCTCTCCGATTTATGGCCATGCGGGGCGTGAACATGCTACGCGACCCCGGAGCTATCAAGGAAAAGGCCAAGGACTACATGAAATACGACCTAGTCCACGTGGTTAACGAGTTCATCGATACCATGGGGCTCAGCGAAACCAAAGTCGAGCGGATCATCGACAAGTTCTTCCAGGTGCCTGCCAACCGTTTCCTGCGCATGAAGCGCAAAGTAGACCTGATCGTATCTGATCAAGGCACCGGTACGGGATCCATCGTAAGCGGCACCTACCAAAGCCCTATCCTGGTTCAGTGGAACCGGAATGACGATCGCACCCGCAGTCTGAACGTCACGTTCAGTCGGTTCGAGTAGGATCACCCGGACTCAGATACTCCCGCGGCCCCAAGCATCTCCTCCCGGATTCAGATACCCTCCAGCGGATACAGACATCTCAACTCCTATCTGGATATTCCGACTTGAAGCAAGCTGTCCCGGGTATCTCAGATCAACGAGTGGGACTGTACGCCATCTACCGTAATACAAGATCCCGATACCCAGGATGCGCGTCTCGAGGACAAGAACGTAACCACATCGGCTACCTCCTTAGCTGATCCAAATCGTCCCATCGGAATATTCTCAGCAATGAACTGTTTCATGCCTTCGGGATCTTCCTTACAACGCCTGTCCCACGATCCACCATCAAATCGTATCGAACCCGGCGCAACGGAATTAACACGGATCCCCGATGCGCCCAGTTCTATGGCCATGATTTTGGCTGCACTGATCAGCGCAGACTTGGTTGTGTTGTAGATCGACAGTCCTGCTCCACCCGCTTCGCGGCCGAAGATCGAAGAAATGAAGATGATGGATGCGGCATCGGACGATTTCATGGTTGGAATGACCGCTCTGGCCGTCCTCAGATGGGATGTGAGGTTCAGTTGTAGTATGTCTTCCCAATCTTGATCGGTCGTATCCTCGAACTGCCCCCTACGATTACCACCTGCATTGGCCACGAGTATGTCGATGGCGCCATAGTGCTCGATCGCTGTGCGAGCAAGTAGGTCACCGGCGTCTGCATCGGTAATATCCAGCGCTACACCATGGACGTCCCCCCCGTGTTGCTGCAACGAGGAAACTGCATTATCCAAAGCCTCTTGCCCTCTGGCACAAATGAGAAGGCGGCACCCCTCTTCAGCCAATCCGTGAGCTATCGCCAACCCAATTCCCCTGCTGGCACCGCTGACGATAGCGACTTTTCCTTTTAGTCCGAGATCCATGATCCAACCGTGATTTATTCGTCTGTGAGAACGCGATAATAGCGATCTTTCACTCAGGGAATGCGTATCCGCGTAGGAATTGACACGAACTCCGAGAGACGGAATCGGCCCGTTTCGGTGTTCATCCAACCTGATGGCTTCCTGTAATACCCCGGATCAGATGCATAGTCTTGTGCCTTTCGAACATATGCCTGACACTGCCGATTGCTGGCTGTATGCGGCGCATCGTGAACTGAGCAGCGAAGAGGTCTCCTTCCTGAACGACCTATTCAAGGCCTTTGAAAAGGACTGGTCATCTCACGGGAGACCCGTTAGTGGTTCTTGCTCTATTGTCGGTAACAGAGTAGTTGTCGTGGCTGCCCACGTAGACAGTGGCGATATCAGCGGGTGCGGGATAGACAAGTCCCTTCACCTGTTGCACGAGGCAGGCGCTTCGCGCGGCTTTGAGTGGTCTTCCGCCCTGAATATTGTGTACGAGGATGCCGACGGTAGCCTCCACGTCACCTCACGGCAGGCATTTAAAAAGTTGGCCGGACAAGGACTCGTAACGCCTGAAACGCGGGTCATTGATCTTTCTATCCGATCTCTTGGTGACCTGCGAAATCCTGGTCTGCTCAGGCCTGTACGCTCTTCTTGGCATGCCCGTCTCCTCCCTTCGGTGCTTACACCGGCAACGTGATGTGTGCACAACGCAGGCCTGGCAGGAGGAATGATCCGGGACACGGGGTCCGTATAATCTTGAATCGCGAACTGATCGCGCCCAATCCCTTTCTCGCAATGGCCGGTGTCTCAGGCTTGCTCGAGTACAAGTAAGGCCGTGATCTCCCAACGGTGCAATGAGGGGATCGGGCCTTTGGTGCTTTGTGACTCGGTCCGACGGAACAAGGCTACGCTTCGAATTTTTGATGTCGTAGTGGGCATCCTCCCCACGGAAAAGTAACGTAATCACTCAGGCTATTGCGTATCCAAATCACTCATAACGGTATGCCATTACGTACGAGTCCTGCGTCGATCGCCAGGAATATTGCGCTTGCCACAGTGCTGCTCCTCTTCTTGATCAAACCCGTGCACGCGCAGTTCTACCTCAATCAGGGTGAATTGGCTGAGATCATGCATGAGTGCACTGCTGACCTGGAAAGTCTGCCCGAGGTCAGATACACCTATAAAACGTTGTACAACTCAAGAGGCAACAACGTACTGGCACGGAACACGTTTTATAAGGTAATCGGCGACGGGGATGTCGGTATTGGTCGTAGTCGGTCACTATTGGTAGGACTGCTCAACCGCCGCCTTATGCACGAGGTCCAGATCGGGGATACACTGGTTGTTCCAGACTCCTGGGATCTGGATTTCTGCGCATACTCCCCGTTTCCAAAGTTTTACGACGGTGCCTCATCCTTCGACAAGTTGTTTGTTATCGACAAATCCATACAAGCCTGGGCGGCGTACGACAGCGGACGTCTGGCCCGCTGGGGTATCGTGAATACGGGAGATCCCAACCACAGAACACCCAATGGACGGTTCAATTTCAATTGGAAGACCGAGTATCGGGTCTCCTCCCACAGTCCTCCCGGGGAGCCATGGGAGATGTACTGGGTCTTCAACTTTGTTGAATCCAGAGGCATTCACATCCATCAGTACCCCATGCCAAGCGGCGGACCGATGAGCCATGGCTGCGTGCGCCTGGTCGATGAAGATGCTCGTTGGATTTATGAATGGGCTGACACCTGGACCAAGGGACCCCAAGGGTATAAGTCCGGCTTTGGCACCATCTCCGAACCGGGCACCACCATCCTTGTTATCGGTGAAGATCCCATGGGCGCGCCAGCCACGTTCTCCAGGTCAGCAAACGTCCCAACCCTCAACACCGTAGTGCTGCCGGATAATCCCTACGATGTACCCCCTGGAACCGATCAACAGCTTTTCTTTGATCGGATACGGAGTGCGGGGCCATAGGTCTCAGTCTATGACGTGCAGAAGACGACCGAAGCGTGGCAACATACTGCCTTTATCCCAGGAGAAGTAGACCAGCAGCGCCTTTCCGACCACATGGTCCATCGGTACGAATCCCCAAAACCGGCTGTCCTCTGAATTATCGCGGTTGTCCCCCATTACGAAAAAGTAATCTTGGGCGAAGGTGTATTCGGACAACGCTACGCCATCGATCAGGAACTCGCCTGCAGTGCCACGGGCCGTTACGTGACCTTCAAAGCGCGAAATGACTTTCTCGTAGATCTCCCAGGCTTCCTCATCCAGGGGTATCGTCAGGCCCTTCCCCGGGACCATTACCGGACCGTAGTTATCCGGCGTCCACCCACGACCTGGAGGATACATGGCCGTGTCGTACACAGCATTGGGTTGTGCAACAGCAGGGCTGACGCTGGCTACCCAAGGCCAGGTGGCTACGGTCTCGGCTGATGACTCCGTGGCAATCATTCGAACGACCGCAGGATCAGCCGACTGTACTACCTCCGAGATGCCGAGCTCCTCCAGTGCTGAACGGTTCAGTTGAACCCTTGGATCAGTTTTCTCCACTGACCAGTACTGTTGCATCCCAT
>JAAZVD010000121.1 GCA_018623785.1 Bacteroidota bacterium
CTGGTCAGCAGATATTGGATAGGCTGGAACGGTTCCCGGGAGTGCGGCGTGCCTACGTGTTCATCAATGAATGGTCGTACACGGCCTTGGACCGGGTCTACAAGGCGGAGTTTGAGTTGCATTGGCAAGCTGGTTTCCAGGGAGTATGGTCCGATTTGACCGGGGAGATGCAGGTTCGATCTGATGGCGAGTTGGGCACCTTCACACTGATCAGGGCCAGTGAGCGTGCAACGGAGCGATGGGATGAGCAGGTGAGGACGCCAGTATTGGAGCTCGTTCACTTGTTTCCAGATCAGCGGGTCCTTCCACCCGATGATCGTGACCCGGATCAGGAGTTTGCGCCGGACAGTACGTTGCTGGAGGTCCCCCGTGAGTTTTGAAGCACTGGTTATGGAGGGTAGTGGGCACCCAGCCTCGGTCAAACGACTGAAGCGCGAGGATCTGCCTCGTCACGGCGGCATCCTGATACGGGTCGATTGGAGCAGTATCAATTACAAGGATGCGCTGGCCGTCACGGGCAGAGGGAAAATTGTGCGCGCATCGTTTCCATTTGTGCCCGGGATCGACCTGGCCGGTACGGTAGAGGAATCAAATCACCCTGCGTTTCCACCTGGCACGGCTGTCTTGTCCACAGGCTGGGGTGTGGGAGAGAAAACCTGGGGTGGATACAGTCGCTTCCAATGGATGTCTCCGGAATGGCTGGTCCCATTGCCTACGGGACTAAGCGCTCGCCAGGCAATGATCTTGGGTACAGCTGGGTTTACTGCCATGTTGTCGCTTCGAGCCATTGAACGCCATGGATTACCGCCCGAGGACGGCCCCATCGTCGTTACAGGAGCCTCAGGTGGTGTGGGGAGCTTCTCCATCCTGCTTTTGGCTTCGGCAGGATACGAGGTTGTGGCCGTCACAGGTAAAACCGAGGCCGAAGCCTACTTGTACGATCTCGGAGCACACCGCATCCTACCGCGCGCCGCGCTCCAGGATGGAGCGCGGCGCGCCCTGGATTCTGGTGAATGGGCAGGTTGTATCGATTCGGTAGGCGCTCGGGTGCTGGAAGCCATTATCAGCCGCACGAAACAGCACGGAGTGATTGCTGCTTGTGGCCTTGCCGGGGGAAGTCAGCTTCACACCACGGTATTCCCATTCATCCTTCGCGGTATTCGCCTGATCGGAATCGATTCGAATACCTGTCCGATGCAACCTCGCAAGCAGGCCTGGGAAGGCTTACGGGACCTTGCCCAGCGCGTTGATCTGGAGCGCATTGCACGGGATGTAACTCTCAAGCAGGTTCCAGCCGCATGTGAGCAACTGATGAAAGGCGGTATAACGGGTCGCTACGTTATAGACATGCGCGGAGCCTGAAGGGTCGCTATGTGATAGACTTACGCGGCGCCCGAAGGGTGGCTATGTGATAGACCTATGCGGTGCTTGACGGGCAATAATGTTGCCTTAAGCAGGCGGTTTGTAAGCCGATACCAAGGACGACGGATGATACCCCGTCATCACCGAGCATTTCCGATCCACCCTTGTAACGCTATCAAAACCTGTGCTCAGCCGTATCGCACCGCATAAACGCTCTCGTCATAATCGGTCCAAGGGCTCTGCAACGTCTCCTCAGGATTCCGCTGCGGATATCGTAGTGGATATGGAGGAGGTTATGGGTACCATTGACCAGGCCCTTATCCAAGCTGCAGTAGATGAGTGGCTGAGAGGGGAGGACCTGCCCGTATCCGAGGTCGATAGCCGTGAGGATACTTCAACTGAGGCGCATGAACCCGAATGGCAGCGGAGTACGGACGAGGTCACTTCGCAGCCAGCCCGGCAAAAGGATCTGAACTGCGCGACGGGCCAACAACATTCCAGTGTGGCAGGTACCTTGGACAGGGTCCTGATTCGGGTCATCAAGCAGCAGGTGCTGTCCAAGCATGATGTACAGCGATGGATGAAGGAGCGAGACCAGGCGCAGTGGCCAGACTGGCGCACAGTATGCTCCTGGGCTCCGGAGCGGGCTCAAGCCATTGAACGTGCGGCTGCAGCCGAATTCGGGTATCGACCCGTACTGATCTGTCAGATCAGTACCCTGGTACTGGCCGATACGCTGGCTCGCCGGATGGACAACGACGTATGGCAGAAGATGATAGAAAACGCCATTATTCCCGTCGTTGAGCATGGTAAAAAGCCGGATCCTGAAGGCCGAATCGTTTGTGTGACAAATGATCCCTCCAGCAACCAAGCTGCATCGATCATGGAAAGCATTCGCACCTTTCGTCCCGATCTGGCCTATGCTGATGCTCACCATGTGCGTGCCATGATTGCCTTGCTGTCGCCCCGGCAGAGGTAGCCGGCAACCTTTCTTGTGGGCAAATGTGGGGCGTTAACTCGAGGATGTCCGACGTCCGTACACAAGCCATGCGCCTACGAGTAATGCGAGATAGGCTGCCATTGAGCCGAGCAGGACTAGAAAACCCTGCATTGAGCCATCGAACAGCGTAAAAGGTAGGTTAATCAGAATGAGCAGTGGAAACCCGAATCCGGCTGCCATTCCTGAGGAAAGAACCAACTCTTGTGCTACGGGGGAGCGGTACTCAGGGTCAGTTACACGTAAAAGCGCCAACCCTGAAGCAATCGTGCCTGTCATTTGGGCAAACATACTAATGAAGCGCTCATCCCGGTATATGGAGAAAAGTTTTCGACATGCCCATCGGAGAAACAGATAGGTCAGCCAGGCCCCCAATACGCACATCAGGAGTAAGGGAAAGACGAAACGCCATGCAAAAACCAGGCTGATTCCCATAATGGAGGCGGCAATCATGTAATCAGCAAACGCTCCAGAAATACGGTGCATCATACCGTGATCGACCCATGCTCCGCGTTGACCTCGCAGGAATACCTTTCGCGTCATGATGGCCAGGACATTGGCGATGATGAAGTGAAAGGACCAGAGTACGGGGATCTCCTTTTCCAGGCCTGCCATGGTCAGTACCTCGGCAAGCAGTGCGGCCACCATCCAGGTCAGCAGATAAATACCGCCAACCAGCGCCAAGTGGACCGTCAGGGGTTCCACGGCTGCCCCGGAAAAGGTCAGTCGTGCCCCTTCCACAACGTGCTCTGGTGCTCGAACGCCGGTACGGATGTATTCTGGAAGCCTCGCCTCTTTGCCTGCCGCTTTTAAAGCCCGGTTTATCAGAATCATCCCGAAAACGTATGCCACCAGGAAACCCACAGCAGCTATAGTCAGGCCGATGGAGCCAGCACCTTCAAAGCCGAACGACGTCCACGACTGTCCAATGGAGTAGGCGATGCCTGGACCCATAGCGTAACCCAGAGGCAGCAGGACGCCTGTTGCCGGATTTAAATCAGGCACCCACGTAGCCATCGCCATTAACGCGATAGATAACCCGGCAATACCCTGAATCAGCATGACCGTCACCTGCATGAAGCCCAGGTGGATGGCACCCCGCGAGTGCTCGTTCCCGGATGGATACAAACCCACACAGATGAACATCAGCGCCAGGAGGTGATACACCCATGTACCCATCCGCTCTGCGTCGAAGGGTATCCAATCCAGCACCTGCGCTCCCACCAAAAGCCCAATGACGCCGGCGATGAGGCTGTTGGGGATTAGGAAGCGCTGAAAGAGGCTTACATAGCGTCGGAGCAGCGTGGCCACAAGCAGCAGTACACTGATGATTGCAGCATCGAGAAAGAGATCCGAAACACGCAGCTCCAACGTCCAGGCATCCATCTGAATCAGGTGTTGATGTGTGGTGCAAGCCGTAGCAGGGTATCGTACCACGCCAACACGGAGCCATGGGAAAAATGGGCATTTCGTTGCACTCCGTGACTGATAATCCAGAGCCGGTCACTGCGTTCCATACCCATGTATCGGATATCTTCCAAGGCGATGCTGGTCTCTCCCCAGGCGATACGATCGTGATATAATGACAAGTCCGCATGCTGCAGCCGATGCGCTCTCGCTTCGTGCACGCGATGTGCCGGATGTAGGGCAACGCTGCCCACGCCCGAGGTCCACGTAACGGCTCGAGTGGTCAGTATAGGCTTGTCGATCCCTTCCGGTAAGGGCAGTGACCGGATTGTTTCGTACAGATCCGCCGAGGAGATAGGGGCCTCTCCGGGGCGTTGTCTCAGGCGCGAATCAGGCAAAACACGCCATCTAGAAGATTGACTGGCCATTGATATGTGGTAGCCATCCGTGACCTTTACACCACCGAACTCACCCGTTACTGGATCGCGATACAGGAGCCTGTCAATCCCGACGGCTGGTCGGAAGGCCCAGCCCGGACGTACATGCTCAGGTACTTCGGTCTCGTCTGCCGCAATAGGTGCCTGAAGGCGCCGGAGCGCTTCTTCTACGGTTAGAGCGCCAGAAAAGTCGACGGCGGGATGGACCTTGACCTTGATATGGGCGGGCCGGGGCCATGCTGCCCAGCGAGGCCATGCTACATAGGATCCAATGATTTCCACAGGGTAGACAGGGGCCCCGGCCCGCATGAAAAGCTTGGCTGTCGAGGCTATCCACGGTGCTGGTCGCCCGTCCCATCGACGCCCTCCCTCAGGGAAGACGACCACGCGGCGCCCAGCCTCAAGCATGCGGTAGATGGACCGGATAAGATGGGGTTCGGGTACCCATTTACGCGTTCCCCTGATACCAACAGCCTGGAAAAGGGCCGCAATGGGCCCCGATTCCAGGTATTCCATCGTCATTACTCCGGCCGTTGCCTCACCGAGCCTGGTAAATGCGTTGTATATGAATGGATCGTAATTACCCGAGTGGTTGCCATAGATGAAACACGGTCCGGGGGGGAGCTCGTGGCCGTCAACCATTTCCAGGTCCCAGAATGCCTGTGAGAATGGTATCAGGGTAGAGCGGAATGCCAGTTCCGCAGCAATCTGTCTAAGTGGGGGGGAAATGGTGTTGTGGACCAAGTAGGGTGACGGTTAGGAAGACACATCCCAATATACTTTCGATTTCACATCTTGCCTCGTTACGTGTAACTTCCTGACGCGCAATAACATACGCCACATCAAGAGGACTACCGTGACAAAAGCAGACATCATCGATCAGGTTTCCGCCGGAACGGGACTTACCAAACTGGAAACGGAAGCGGTAGTGAATGGTTTTATGAGTGTCGTCAAGGCGGAGCTGATGCGCGGTGGTCGGGTAGATCTCCGGGGCTTCGGCTCTTTTACCGTGCAACAGCGGGCAGCGCGAACGGCGCGTAACCCTCGTAAGAACATTCCAGTGCACGTGCCGGCGGCTCGTATCCCTGTGTTCAAGCCCTCGAAAGAATTCAAAAAGGAAGTAGACGAGTCTGTTTCCTGACGGTGCCCCATGCCTCTTACCTGTGAAACCTGCGGTGCTCGTGTTGATGCTGGAGAGGAGGTATGTCCTCTGTGTGGAACGCCCACTCAGGATGACACGCTCTCAGGCCAGCCATCCTTCTCGCCAGTGTCTGCAGTGGATGAAGGCGACGTTCAGGAGTCGAATCCCTCTGTCGTTGGCATTATCTCGACAGACGAGCAGAAAGCCTCAGAGTGTGATACCTGTGGCCAGCGGAATCCTGAGGGCTCCCGCTTTTGCAATCGATGTGGTGCCCGCTTGGTTGCCTCCGCCAGAGAGTCCGTTGGCTCAGTCCGGGCAGCAACCATA
>JAAZVD010000004.1 GCA_018623785.1 Bacteroidota bacterium
CCCGTATCCATTTGCCGATGAGAAATACGGCAATGCGCACGTCACCTTTCGAGGCGGCATGGAGCACCAGACGATCAGCAGCATGGGTAACATCGGTATGGAACTGATTGCCCATGAGCTGGCACACCAATGGTTCGGCGATTCCCTGACGCCTGCCTCGTGGCAGGATCTGTGGCTCAACGAAGGATTTGCCACGCTGGGTGAAATGCTGACCTTTGAAGCGGATACGACGTTCAGCGCCGTTCGTGACCTGCTTTTCGACATCTATTATGAACGCGCACGCGCGGCTACGGGTACGCTCGTCTTGGCAGACACCTCGGATGCTTCGGACATGTTTGCTCACGGCCGGGTGTATGCCAAGGGATGGATGGTACTGCGTATGATCCGCTCCCGCATCGGTGATGCACAGTTCAGGAGCCTGCTACGGGCATGGGCTGCCCACCCCGAGGCGCAGTACGGATCGGCCTCCACGCGTCAGTTCCAGGAGCTGCTCGAGCAGATAACGGGTATCGACTGGACCCGTTTTTTTGATCAATGGGTAACCCGCGGAACGGGTATACCACAGTTTCGGCTGGGCTGGGAAGACGTGTCTACGGCGTCTTCGAACCGGATTCGTATGCACATTGCGCAGATACAGCAGCCTGAGACGTCCAATATCCCTGCCTTTTCCGTGCTTCTGCCCCTGTGGATACAAACCACGGGGAGTACCTATCTCGTTCTCGCCGATGTAAGCGAACGAGAGGAGTATGTTGAAATGGCGCTCCCGGCGCAGCCCGTCGCCGTCTATCTTGATCCGGAGCGGTGGATTCTGCGGGGCGAAACGACGCTTGTCACAGAGATGCAAGAACAGCCTGATCCCGGCCCGGGACTTTCGGTAGATGTAGCGCCGCATCCGGCCGATGGGATAATCCGTGCACGTATTCATGGCGCTGTACGTGCGGGTCGGTCGGTACATGCATCGCTCTATGATATGAGCGGCAGACGATGGTGGCAGTCCGAGTGGGTCATGACAGCAGAAGAAATGAATGTATCCATTCCACCGCCGGCCGCAGGCCGCTATCTTCTCCGCGTACACAGCGGCCGCGATGTGCATGAACAAGTGGTCATCGTGCGTTCCCGCTGACCCCTGTTTAACCGTGCCACGTCCAGCCCATGTCGTACTCTATCCGGATGGCCCGCCCTGCTGACGCCCCCGAACTGGCCCGACTGATCAACGCGTTAGCCGCCTACGAACGGCTCTCACATCAGTCCCACCCTGTTGTTGACGTCTTGGCCGAACAACTTCATCCGGATGCCCAGCCCCGTATCGAGGCCTTGGTCGCCGAGGAAGATGACACGGGTAAGTGTATCGGATTTGCCCTCTTCTTCCACAATTACTCGACCTTCCTCACCAATTTCGGCCTTTTCCTCGAAGATCTGTTCGTCGAACCAGAGCACCGAGGGGCGGGTGTTGGGTTTGCCCTCTTCAAGCGCTTGGCCACCATTGCCCGGGATCGGGGCTGCCAACGCTTCGAATGGAACGTGCTGGATTGGAATGAATCCGCAATCACGTTTTACGAAAGACTCGGCGCCTCCACACTCACCGAATGGGAAACCATGCGGCTGGAGCGCAACGCTATTGAGGCTTTGGCCGATTGAACGGCTAGAAGGCGCCGGCTGGAACGATCCGGCCATCGCAAGTGATGCGCTCGCCCGGCCCGGGCTCGCGCGTCGGGGCATCGCCCGGCGAGAGCGCGGGATCACAGTCTTTGGGTACGTAGTGCGTGTGGTTGCCGTGTGGCACCTGGTAGTAGGGCCGATCGTCGAATGTGCCCAGGGAATCGATGAAAACGACTACCAAAAACAATCCGATGATGAGCAACAGGTAAAAACGGGCCCGTTTTTTCATGGAACGCAGGGGCAGACTTCGGTACAAAAGGTCGGCAAGCTCCCGGCCGGGGGGTGCACGCCGTTTACCCATGCCGGTGCCCGGTGTTCTCGTGCCTCCTGAATTATCGACCCGCTCCTGCTTGATTTCAGTACACTGTTGAATTCGGACTCTGCACGCAGCGTCCAACCGGCCGTCGGTTCTGCACTGTACCCTTCCCGCGCATTCATATCCGCATCACCGTGATGTTATTGCGGCCTCTCAGAAGGTATTTGTTGACGCTTCTCCTGTGCGCTTGCTTCTCGGCGGGCGGGCTGCAGGCGCAATCCCTGTATGGCCGTATCCTCGACGCCGAGACACGCACGACGCTACCGGGTGCAACGGTTCTGATTTTGCAGGATGGGGTCCGGATTACGGGTCAGATTACGGATGGAAGCGGTGCATTCCGCTTTTCGCGCCTGCCTGCGGGTCGGTATGCATTGGAATCATCGTTCGTTGGGTACGAGGTGCGAAGGGATAGCGTTGAGGTGCCGGCCTCAGGTCCCCTCGAACTGACGCTGCATCCCGCCCGCACAATGCTCGAGGAAATTGTCGTGGCATCGCAGCGCGGCGACACCGACCGGTACGCTGCCGGACTCGAGGTAATCAAGCCGTCGGATCTGGCTCGCATTCCAATGCCGGATGTAACCTATGATCTGGCCGGATACCTGCTTACGCTGCCCGGGGTTGTTTCCACGGGAGATCGCGGGGGGCAGCTTTTTGTTCGTGGCGGTACACCTACCCAGAACCTGGTTCTCTTGGATGGCATGCGCATTTTCCAGCCCTTCCACGTAGTTGGTTTCTACAGCGCCTTCCCGGCCGATATCATTGCCACCACCGAGGTCTATGCCGGTGGCTTCAATGCCCGCTACGGGGGACGCATCTCATCAGTCGTCGATATTCGTACCCGAAATGGCAACAAGGAGCGGGTTACAGGCTCAGCCTCGGTCGCTCCATTCGTCAGTGGTGTTCGGCTCGAAGTGCCCCTGCGCAAAAACGAGGCATCGTTGGTTCTCTCGGCCCGGGAATCGATCATCGATCGGATTGCGCCCCAAGTGCTCGGCGAAGAGCTACCCTTCCGCTTCGGGGATCGGTTTGCCAAATTCCACGCCTTTCTTAATCAGACCTCCAGCGTGACGCTGACGGCCTTACGAACATCGGACACCGGCAATCTGAGCGCCGACCCGGGAGCCGACACAGCCGAGGACCTCCGTCGTTCCACCTGGAAGAACGAAGCCTACGGTGGGCGTTATACCTATATCCCGGAGGAGGCAGCTGTCATGACCGAGCTGGCCGTTTACTACTCCTCCCTACAGAGCCGGTATCGACAAACGGCAGAGGAAGTACGACAGGCAGACGTTTCCGAGTTGTCCCTGAATATTGGTTTCACCTATCTGCTGGGTCTCAATCAGATCAACTTCGGTCTTTTTGGAAACACCAATTTCTTTGATTTCAGTTTTGGACGGGGCCGGAGCCAGGTGAGTAGCGGTGTCAGTAGCGGCGGTGCCTTCATCGAAGGAAGATGGGTTGTAAGCGAATTCCTGCAGCTGGAGCCCGGGTTACGGGTCGAGGCATTTTCCCGAGGACTGCGGCGCACCATGGCTCCCCGGTTACGGGTACAGCTTTTGCCCGGCGGCACGGGTAGTCGGCATCGTCTGAGTCTTGCGTGGGGACGCTACCATCAGCAGATTGTGGGTCTCAATAATGAGCAGGATGTATCGGACGTGTTCACGGTCTGGACAGCCTCTCCGCGAGGAACCCCGGTGCCGACAGCTATCCACTACATTGCCGGTTGGCAGGTGCGTCCGTTGCCATGGCTGGAAGTTTCACTGGAGGCCTACAGAAAGAACCTCTCGAACCTGTCCTTCCCGGTCTTTTCAGACGAAGTGGGTGTGCTGGCCGAGTTTTCCCAGGTCAACGGCCGTGCGGAGGGGGTGGATATCAAGGCTGAAATAACGACTCGGCGGGTATACCTCGCTGCCACCTACGCGCGCTCACGCGTCGCCTACATTCGGCCTACCCAGCGCTCGAGAGCCATCTTCCTGGCCGGCACGGGGCAGTCCATCCTCTTACCCCGTCTCGTGTTCAATCCTCCCCACGACCGCCGGCACCAGGTGGGCGCAACCCTTCGCCTGACCGCCGGAGACTGGGCCTTCGGGTCCCGCTGGCAGTTCGGGTCGGGCCTTCCTTTTACGCAGGTCAATGGGTATTACACTGGACTTGAAGTGAGTGAGCCCGGTGATACCGGCTTTCTATTTCAAGAGGGGTCAGCCCTCGTGTCGCGCGCACGGCCCTACGGCGGCCGCATGCCCACGTATCATAGGCTTGACGTATCGGTAGAGCACACCCGGGTTTTTGCCAAGGCGGACCTCACCCTGCAAGCCGGGATTGTCAACGTCTACGATCGGGCCAATATTTTCGAGTACAACATCTTCTCCGGAAGCCGGGTCGACCAATTACCCTTGGTTCCTTCGTTGGGTGTAAGAGTGGATCTGAGATGAATGCACCTCGCTGTATCATAGCCTCACTTGTCTGGGTACTGGCATGCGCTGGATGCGATAATGTGGTGGACCCGATTGCCAGTGATCGGAGTGGATCGGTGGCCATATACGGCGCTCTCGATATGCGAACGGAGCGTCAGCTGCTACGCCTTGAAGCGCTCCGATCGACGATCCAAGAAGCCGCGGGCAGTCTGGACGGGATTGCCGTGCGCAGTGTGGATGAGGGGACCGGTATCGCGCAGGACTGGGCGCTTCTGGATTCGACGGACCGTTTGGGTGCGCCCATCACGCTGTTTGAGGCGTTCTTTAACCCTCGTGAGAGTGCTACCTATCGCGTGGAGGTGCACCGCTCGGATTCTGTGCTTTCCTACGCCCGAACCACCATTCCCACCCGGCCAGTGTTGACGACAGGATCTGTAGTCGGCGACAGCTCGCAACTGGCACAGTCGATCTATTTAAGCGACGTCAATGGCATTCCTGAACGGGCGCAGGTAGCCTACACCGTAGTCGATTCAAGCCAGTCATCCCCGGTTACCATTCCTGTTGCCTATGGTCGTCTGGCCACCCGGCCGGTATCCGATCTCTCGTTCGATGTCGTCTACGGGTCTGATCGTTTTGTCGTCATGACCCAGCTGGGAAAAGAGGTGGACGATGAGGGTGTACGTTTTCGAGGTTTGTCCCTGACGTTTGACCTGCCCAGTCCGGAGTGGAGCAACGCACAGACCGACAACGTAGCGGGAGGACTTGGGTTTTTTGGGGCTGTAGGCCGGTATTCCTACACCTGGACTCTGGATGATGAGGTGGTAGCGGCCATGGGTTGGATCAATGAACAGTCGGCACAATGAGTGGTCGGCACAATCAACGGGATGGAATGAAGGAGATGGAACGGGCGTCTTGTAAAACAAGGGCTGAAGGATTTGCCCTGACACTGGCTTCATTCTCTTTCCACCACGCCGTACCTTTTCGGCTCCTGTGATCCATACCCCTGTCTCCTTGCAATCGCACTTCCGCGTCCCGTCTCTGGTTCGCCTCCTCGTTCTGCTCCTTTTTCTTGCTGCCACGCCCGTCCTGGCGCAGAACGGAACCATTCGTGGTTTTGTAACCGATGCCGCTGATGGGCAGCCGCTGCCAGGCGTAAACGTCGTTTTGACCAATCCGGCGGGTGACCTCTTTGGCAACGCATCGGATACGGATGGTTTCTACGCCATTTCCCGCGTCCCGGCGGGCAATTACACCCTTCGCGCCACGTTCATCGGGTTTGAGGACTTCGAGCGTCAGGTAACCGTGGTGGCCGGAGAAATCCAGACGGTCAGCATTGCCATGGCCATCGAGGAAACGGAACTGGGCGAAGTTGTTGTGGAAGGAGCCCGGGAAACAGCCGGTGCGGCCAACGTGACGGCTGGATTGCAAACCATCCGTCCTGCAGACATTTCGCTCGTACCGGCACCGGATATCTCGGCGGATCTGGTCAATTATTTGACCGCACTTCCCGGTGTTGTTTCCCAGGGAGACCGTGGTGGACAGCTTTTCATCCGTGGCGGAGAGCCGACGCAGAACCTGGTGCTTCTCGATGGCATGCAGATTTTCCAGCCTTTCCATGTAGTCGGATTCTTCTCTGCTTTCCCGTCCGACATCATTAATACGGCGGATGTATACGCCGGGGGTTACGGCGGCAAATTCGGTGGTCGCCTCTCCTCGGTTATCGATATCACGGCGCGTACGGGAAACAAGCGTCGTCCGGTCGGGGCCGTGACGGTAGCTCCTTTCGTGAGTTCCGTTCGGCTTGAGGGTCCCATTGTACCGGGTAAGGTTTCCTTTCTCGCCTCCTATCGCAAGTCCGTCATCGAGCAAGGGGCCGCCAAACTCATCGATGAGCCGCTGCCCTTCAAATTCGACGATGCCTTCCTGAAGCTCCATGCCAACCTGGGCAAAAGTGCGCAATGGTCGCTCTCAGGTATTCGCACGACGGACAACGGACGTCTTGGAATTAATCCGCTGAATGAGGATGCCGACGGCATTACGCAGGATGAGGTCAATTGGGAAAACCTGGCTGTCGGATCCCGTTTCATTTTCTTGCCCGCTACGCTTCCTGTCTTTGCCGAAATCGTGACCAGTTACTCCGAATTGGCCAATGAGTTTGGCCCGCCGGGTGCTGCTGAGCGCACGACCGAGGCCAGTATCTTCGCCTTTCAGGCTAACGTTACCCACTATATTGGTAACAACAATTTCAACTGGGGCATCTTCCTGAGTTCGTCGCAACTGGATGCAAATCTGGGTGGTCTCTTTCAGAATGTCCAGCTTCAGAAGGAGTTCATTACTGAAGTAGGAGCCTACCTCGAGCCGGAATTCAAGCCATCGGAGGGTCTCAACATCCAGCCTGGCGTCCGTCTGCAGTCCTTCCCTTCCAAGGGCGAGACGTTTATTGAGCCACGACTGCGCGTTGTCTGGAATGCGGGCATCCACCGTCTCTCTGCAGCAGCCGGTGTGTATCATCAGGAGATCACGGGTCTCAATGACCGCCGCGATGCTGGGGACATATTCACTGCATGGACGGCAGCGCCATTCGGATCCATACCCGAAGCAAGGCACGTGATTGCTGGGTATCGCATCGAGCCTACGCGTTGGGCTCGTCTCTCTGCCGAAGGATTCTACAAGGACCTGGCCAACCTCAACGTACCGGAGTGGACGGCCTTTCCGCGGTTCACGACCAACGTGCAGCTTGCCGACGGAACGGCGCGTGGTTTTGACCTGCGCATGGAGCTTGGCAGCTCCGAGAGGTTCCAGGCAACGGTCAGCTGGGGACGCTCCGAGGTGGAATACGAGACGACCGCCCGCGCGCTGCAGATCCTGACGGGAGAGGATGCGGTAGCCTACACGCCGCCTCATGACCGTAAGGATCAGCTCAATGTCATGGCCAACGTCAGCCTGAAGGGCTTCAATTTCTCGGCTCGTTGGCAGTTCGGTTCGGGTCTGCCGTTCAACGAATCGCTCGGATTTGATCGCTACGTCCTTCTCGATTCGCTGGTGTCCGTTACAGAGGTTCCCGGCGAGGAGCGGGTGCTCTACGGACGCCCATACACGGGACGTCTGCCGACCTATCACCGACTCGATATCTCGCTCGACCGTGAATTCCGCGTCGGCCCAACGACATTCCTGACGGTCCAGACGGGCATTCTGAATGCCTACGATCGCCGCAACCTGTTCTATCTCGACCTGTTCACCCTACGTCGCGTGGATCAGCTACCGCTCATTCCCACTGTGGGTCTGAAACTGGAGTACAAATGATGCCGACTCCCCAGCACCTCACAGACGGTTACCGCTTTTCGAGCATGATGCGCTATCGATTTACTTCTCTCTCTTTGCTGCTTGCCCTCTTCGGAGCTGTGACAATCTGGACGGGATGCGAAGATCAAGTCAATCCGTTTGTCGAGGAGGACCGCTACTTCACCGTCTTCGGATATCTTGATACAGCCTCCGAACAGCAGTTCGTGCGCATCATTCCGCTGCGCACGGATTTTGCCTCGCTCGAAGCCGGACAGATTGATGCGACCGTAACTACGCTCGAGGTCGAGACCGGTCAGGTTGTTACATGGCAGGACTCGCTCATCACGTATGCGGATGGATCTACGGGACATGTTTTTCACGCGCCGTTCCGTCCGGTTCCCGGCTGGACCTATAACCTGAGTGTCGTCCGAGAGGATGGCAAGCGGGCCGAGACCAGCACGACTATTCCGTTAGTAACCGGGGTGGAGCTGGATGATCCGACGATTTCAGTGGCCGCTGTCTTTCAGAAGATTCGCTGGACAGACATCGATTTCCCACCGTTCCGGGTCGAGGTGTGGTATCGTTTCCTGAACACCTCGCCCAGCCAGCCGTTTCTCAGTGCGGTTATTCCCTATGGCAACGTGGCCGAGCAGTACGGGAAATTGGTACAGGGCAACAAGTGGGAGGTCCTGATTCGTCTTACCGAGGACAAGGAAGACGTAACCAAGGAGCTTGGCATCTCGGACGATGCCGCACCGTTCCTCATGTCAGTGGGCATGCGGCTTACGATGACCAGTGATTCCTGGCGTCCCCCGGATGGTGTCTTCGATCAGGAGGTACTGGTTCAGCCGGGGACCTTTTCGAACGTAACGGGCGGCTTTGGTTTCTTCGGTTCCGTTAACCAGTACACCCATGAGTGGACGCTGTCGCCGGACATCACGTCGCTGATTGGCTACACCTATCCCGGTAAACGGAGCGCCACTGACTGAGTGGGCCCCGCGTGTCGGGATTACGTTAGCAATCCGAGGAGGGGTAGGCGCGGCCCTTTTTGCACGAAAAGGCCCTCGAACTTTTGGACGCTGCGTCAAGTAAGACCGCACTCAGATTCCACGGCCTCGGCGCGGCCCTACGGCGCGTGTAGTAGGTCGCCCCTGTTTCCCATCCATTCCTGTTTCCGTATGACCAAGGCTGATATCTGGATGAACGGCGAATTCGTGCCGTTTGATAACGCAAATGTCCACGTTCTGACGCACGCCTTGCACTACGGCAGCTCTGTTTTCGAGGGGATCCGGTGCTACAAGACCGACAAAGGGTCGGCCATCTTCCGGCATGCAGACCACATGCAGCGCCAGATTGATTCGGCGCGTATTTACCGCATGGATCTGGGGTATTCCCGGGAAGAACTTGAGCAGGCTGTCATCGATACGATCGTTCGCTCGGGTCTCGAGGCCTGTTACATTCGGCCTCTCTCGTTTCGGGGAATGGGTTCAATGGGTGTAAATCCATATCACAACCCGGTTCACACCATCATTGCCGTCTGGGAGTGGGGAGCCTATCTGGGTGCCGAGGCGCTGGAGCAGGGTGTGGATGTGCACGTTGCCTCGTGGAATCGTATGGCTCCCAATACCTTTCCTGCCTTGGCCAAGGCAGGAGGCAACTACCTCAATGCCGGTCTCGTTAAAATGGACGCAGTGCTGAGTGGATTCACCGAGGGGATCATGCTGAGCACAGGCGGTCACGTGGCCGAGGGCTCCGGGGAGAATATTTTCGTGGTCAAAAACGGAAAGCTGTACACCGCCCCGGTTTCCACATCCATTTTGCCGGGCATTACGAGGGACAGCATCGTGACGCTAGCTCGCGGCATGGGCCTCGAGGTTGTAGAAGGATTGATTCCGCGGGAAGCGCTCTACGTGGCGGACGAAGTATTCTTCTCAGGTACTGCCGCTGAGGTAACACCGGTTCGCACCATCGATCACCATGTCATCGGAAGTGGTCAACGGGGACCGATCACGGAGCGGTTGCAGTCGGCCTTCTTCGACATTGTCCACCGGGGGGAGGATCCTCACGGATGGCTCACCATGGTGCCCGTGGGCTGATTCAGTTAAAGGCACCGTGCGGCGCGGTCTGAGGCGCGGCGCTTCCATCAGCGAGTGTGCCTTCCCTGTCAGAACTCGTAGAGGGTGATGGTCAGTTTCCCCTCCTGTTCGCCTGTAATCAGGACATCAAGGCGTCCGTTACCGTCGGAGTCGAACCAGTCGAGTGCACCGAAGAGCACCCCGCGCAGGCTGGCAATGCGCAAAAAGCTGAGATCAATATTTTCGAACACCTGAAGCTTTTGCCCCTCCGGGTCACTCAAATCGTCCTGACCCCAGGTCACGAAGTCCAAGTCCCGATCCCCGTCCATGTCACGGAAATAAGCCCCACCGCCGAACAGACCGGTCAGGCCTGAAAGGAAGCCCTCATAGGTGTTGCCGCCGTTGTTGCGATAGACCCAGGTTTCACCCCGCAGAATGGTAGGTGCCAATTTACCGCCACCGACAAGAATGTCGGCATCGTTGTCAAAGTCGATATCCCCGAACGCTGCACTACCGAAGTAGAGCTCCGGGAAACCGGGATCTTCTAGCGTGAATCTGCCAGCGCCATCGTTCGAGAACAATCGGGTCGTGGGCCTGCCGGCGGCCGTAAACCCGCTCACGATCACGTCCATATCGCCATCCTGATCCATGTCGCTGATATCCAACGATGTTAGGACCAGGGCTTCGAAGGAAGTTGGCCCCGGATAGAAGGACCCGTTTCCCCGACCGAACCAGACACCCATGACTGCGCCCGTCTCCGATTCACCGCCAAGTACCACATCCATGATACCGTCGCCATTGAAATCGGCCGCATCGGCTTTACTGCGGTGTACGCCTGGCAGTCCTGACGTCCCGTTCACGAAAAAGGTGCCCCCACCATTGATGTAGATGTCCGTGGCCGGACGATAGGTCGTGGTCGTCGTGGTTTGCTCCTCGACGGCCAGCCCAGTGACCAGAATGTCGAGACGTCCGTCGTTATTCAGATCACGCCAGATTACCGACCCGCCTTTGACATCACGCTTGGGGAAATCCACGCGCTGGTATACGGCATCAATCTTTGGTGCACTGTTTGGAATGGGGGTCACACGACGCTCGACGAATCGGTAGAGTGCCGAATGGACCGTACCGTTTTCCAGTTCTCCCGTCAGGAAGACATCCTCGTCACCATCGCCATCGTAATCACCGGCAGCCAGTGCTCCGAAACGCACCGGTGGCATGCCGACGACACCCGCAATCTGCCGCTGTCCCCAAACGGGAAGTGTCATAAAAAGACACGCCACCAGGACCAGGCCGCGAACTACGGACCGTCTACCCTTGCCGTTTTGTGTCATGGCTATCGTACCAGCGTCATGGTTCCGGTAGCAGCATGGCCTGCCGCGCGGACTTCATAGAAGTAGATACCCGAACCAAGCTGCACGCTGGCTCCCTGTCCGTCCCACTCCACCTGATGCTGACCTGCTGGCTGCATGCCGAGCAGCATTTGGTCTACTTCCTGCCCCAGCACACTGTAGACAGTCAAGCGTACCGGTGCCGCTTCCGGGAGATCGTAGCGGATGGTGGTTCGGGTGCTAAAGGGGTTCGGGTAATTGCTGTATACGGCAAAGCGCTGGGGTAGTACGGCATCTTCCGTATCCACCGACAGGCTGCCTTGCACGGTAAAGGACCCTTCGGCAGCGAATTCCGATGCCAAAAAGGCGTTGTTGACGGCCTGAACACTCCAGTAGTAGGTGCCATCTGCCAGACCGTCAACCAGGAAGGCATCCGAGATCGAGGCATTGCCCGGACCGCTCGTCCAACGTCGCCCCGTAGAAAGATCCGCCATGGCAGATACCACATCAGAGGCTCCGGGCCGGGTCCCGATACGCACGTTGTAGCTTGTCTGCAGCAGGCCGTCCTCGAGTGAGGAGGGGGCCTGCCAGGAGAGGAGGGCCTGCCGATTGTTCACACTGGCCATAAGGGCTGACGGAGCACCGGGGAGGGCCGGAATGACCTGGCGCTTGTTTTCGTAGATGTTGGTAAAGGAGGGCCCCAGACTGGAGGTACCGGTGGCAATGAGATCCAGATCGCCATCCCCATCGAAGTCCCCAAAAGAGGCATCCGAGAAAACACCTCCCACCAACAGCGTGGCCGGCATGAATCCATCGCTACCGTCATTACGGAAGATATAGGCCGAACGCCGTCCGATGGCCGCTTCGGCGCCGTAGACCAGAAGGTCTAGATCGCCATCATGATCATAGTCTCCCCAGGTTACCTCACCAGTCAAAACACCGGGCAGCGCATGGCTGGAGGGAGCAAAAGCACCGCCATTGTTTTCCCAGATCTCGAGGCGACCCTCAAAAATCAATTCCGAAACGCTACCACCGGACACTACTAGGTCCAGGTCGCCGTCGCTGTCATAATCCCCCAGGTCTACCGATGAGAAGGCGACCGCAGGATACGATGCACTTACCTCTGAGAACGCCCCCCCATCATTGCGCAGAACCTGCGTCGTGAACCCATTGTCCGAGGCTCCGGATATGACCACATCGACATCCAGATCCCCATCGATATCTCCAAGAACCACATCTCCGTATCCAATAGCCGGCAATACATCCGTCTGCGCAGCAAAGCGGCCGCTGCCGTCGTTGTATCCTATCGCTGTGGTCAGTACGTCGTCCGAGGTTACACCTATCATGACGACATCCAGATCGCCATCGCCATCCATGTCCGCCCAGGCCGAGGCGGACGAATGCAGGTCCGGCAAGCCATGCTCCTCGATGACGGCCATGGTTCCGTCAGGAGACAGCCGGTAGAGGCGGGTGGCCGCCGCGTAGGGCCAGTTTGCTGTCGTTGAGCCGGAAACCAGTACATCCAGATCGCCATCGCCATCCACATCGGCAAAGGAGGAGGAGGAGTAGAGCACCTGTTGCATCGCCCCAGGCAGCGCCCGGAATCGGTGCACACCGTTTTCCAGACCGTCATTCATGAAAAGGTGCGTGCCTACTACACCTGCCGTGGAACCAGCCAGCAGGAGGTCCAGGTCGCCGTCGGCATCAACGTCCCCCCAGTCGGCCGAGCCATGCTCGATAGCGGGAAGATCATGCCCGGAAACACTGAAGGTAAACGGTTGAGTAACAGGCTGGGCCGAAGCCACTATCGGGAGCAGCCATAGAGAGGCTACGACCAGATAAGCGATGCGCGAAAGGGCCGTTTGGGCAGATGCCATGAGGTTTGGCGGTGGCAGGAGATGATTCGTGTGCAGAGAAATATTTGACGCCGGAGGGCGCGGATTCATTCCCCGCGCTGGGCGAGGAGCTCCCCGGGGGAGGCAGCCCGCGAAAAGTAACAATAACCTACCTCGGAAACCGTGTTGGACACGGTCATTCTGCCGACTGCTGTGCTGCCTCGATCGGTTGCACAGGATGTCCTTCTTCGGCTGCGTGAATCATCTCATCGGCCAGCGCTTCCCCAAGATACCGATCCATGACCCAGTGGGCGGCGTAAATAAGCGGTGTGATGAGAATGGCGATGATGAACTTATAGGAGTAGTTGAACAGCGTTATTGCTACGATTTCCCCGAATGAGAGCTGTCCAAAGAACGCCACGGTCAACACGATGAAAGTGTCGATGAACTGCGAGCCAAACGTTGACCCGGTAGCGCGCAGCCACAAATGTTTGCCCTTGGTCAGGCCGCGCAGCCAATGGAACAGGGTGATGTCGGCCAGCTGACCAAGCGTGTAAGCCACCAGGCTCCCGATGATGACACGGCCCGTGGCACCGAAAACCGTGTCGAAAGCCTCTCCCGGCACAGGGGAAATGGAGGAGGTTGGCACGCCCATGGCCAGTTGCAGGAGCCCGAACTCGAAAATAATCATGGTCATACCGATCCAGGTGACGAATCGGATGCCGGGCTTGCCAAAATACTCGTTCAAGAGGTCCGTGATGATGAACGTGATGGGGAAGGCCAACACGCCGGCCGTCATCACAACCTCATCGAAGGCCACACCGAAGATGGTAATGGTGAAGGGCAGGGTGAACGCCGTAAAAAATTTGCTGGCCGTAGCTTCGGCCACGACCAGGGCTGTCAGAAAAATGGCCGTACAAACGACAAAAAGCTTCTGGGGACGGGACAGGTGGTAGGCTTGTCTCATGAGTGTTTGTGTAGTGTAAGGCCCCTGTTTCAGTCGTAGGAGTGCTCTTCTTCCACGTGCGCAACCGCAAGCACGAAGCTGAAGGTGGATCCCTTGCCGAGAGCGCTCGAAACAGCCAGTTCCTGATCGTGCGCGGCCAGGATGTGCTTGACAATGGACAGCCCAAGACCCGTGCCTCCGGCCGAGCGGGAACGGCTTTTGTCGACGCGGAAAAAGCGCTCTGTCAGGCGGATCAGATCTTCCTTGGCTACCCCTACCCCCTGATCCCGGACGGAAAACTTCACCACGTCCCGTTTGCGTCGGGTGCGCAGACGAATGGATACCGTTCCTTCTTCGTTGGAGTACTTAATGGCGTTGTCCACGAGATTGACCACCACCTGTCGTATCTGGGAGGGGTCCCCGTAGACCGGGGGGAGCTTGCGTTCAAACGACGTCTTGATGGCAATGGAGCGCTTACGGGCTTGGGGCTCTACGGAATCGACGACATCATTGACCAAACGCTTCATACTAAAGGCAGACTTCTCCATTTCAAGCTGTCCTGTTTCCAGGCGCGCAATCTCGGAAAGGTCCCGTGCCAGATTACTGAGGCGGTCTGCGTTGCGGATGATCTTCTCTACGAAGGATCGATTGACGGCTGCATCTTCGAGAGCGCCGTCCTTGAGGGTCTCGGCAAACCCCCGAATCGAAAAGATGGGGGTCTTGAGTTCGTGGGAAATATTGCCCAAGAAATCCCGACGATAGGTTTCCATCTTCTTGAGCTCCGAGAATTCGCGCTCCAGTACACGGCCTGTCCGGTAGACCTGTCGGATGATATCATTGAGTTCGTCGCCCCGATCTACCTGGGCCAGATCCAGCGCCTCGAAGTCGTACTTACGAATGTTCTTTAGAACTCGTCGCGCCAGTGCGAGCCGCGCCGATGCATGGTGATATGCCGCCACATAGGCGCCGATCATGCTCAGAAACACCACTACGACGGAAATACTGAAAGTCCAGGCGTCCCACAGCAAGGACAGCAAAAGGCTCGCTAGCGCCATACCCGCTCCAGTTGACAGGCCTATTTTCGTGGCCAGTCGGTGCCCGAAAGGAGCTGGTGCTGCATCAAGCAGCTTGCCAACATCTGGGATCGACGGGGAATCGGACATTGGAGCCGGGGAGATGAAAGGCTTGAAATGGAACGGTCGCAACGCCAGGCAAGGCATCAGCGCTGGGCAAGGCATCAACACCAGGAATCAGCAACTCGCGGTAGGCATCGAAAAAGACATCGGCAACCGGCGCCATCCGCTCTGGCCCTTCTGATCGGCCGACCTTCGGCGGCCAGGGGCGTGTGCTTCAGACAACGTTATCGGTAAACCGGTACCCGACGCCTTTGACCGTTTCAATATAGTGCTCCCCGATTTTCTCCCGAATCTTTCGCACGTGGACGTCTACCGTTCGGTCAACGACATAGACGTCCTGTCCCCAGACCTGATCGAGTAGGTCTTGGCGCGAAAACACCCGGCCCGGTCGAGATGCAAAGAAATAGAGCAACTCGAATTCCTTGCGGGCCAGGCGGATAGCTTCCTCTTCTCCGTGCTTGCGGACCTCGAATCGGTCCCGGTCAATTTCCAGATCGGCAATGCGCAGCACATCGACCGGCATATCATACCGCTTGGCGCCACGAAGCAGGGCTCGGATTTGACTCGACAGCACTGGAATGGAGACCGGCTTGGTCAGATAGATGTCTGCGCCGGCATCAAGCCCCTGCACCTGATCGGACTCGTCGCTGCGGGCTGTCAACATGAGAATCGGAATGGATCGCAGCTTGGCGTGCTCGCGCAGCTTCCTCGAGGCCTCGATACCGTCCATTTTGGGCATCATGATGTCCATTACGATGACATCCGGAATCGACTCTTTGGCCTGTGCAATGGCTTCCAGGCCATTTTCTGCACAATGGACATCAAAACCTTCTTTTTTGAGGTTATACTTGACCAGTTCCAGAATGTCCTCTTCGTCGTCGACGACGAGGATCAAGGGAGTATTTCTGCCTGAGATGGGTCCGGTCATCGGGAAGGAGCCAGTGCGTTCCAAGGTAACGGGTTCGCCGGTATGCGAACCGTGTCTGCCGTACAAAGATACCGGGTGCGGTGGAGCACCGATTTATGATAAGGTTAACAAACCTCGTCTACATATTCTTACGCTGTCTGCCACAACAACGTCAACGACATCATGCCTTCGAACAATCGTAAACTGCGCTATGCCATGGTCGGGGGAGGCCCCGGCGCTTTTATCGGAGCCGTCCACCGCATGGCTGCCGAACTGGACGGTCAGATGGAGCTCGTGGCAGGGGCTTTTTCGAGCTCCGAAGAGAAGTCCCGGCAGGCGGGCGAGGAGCTCTTTCTGGATCAGAGCCGGGTCTACGGCTCCTGGCAGGAAATGATCGAGAAGGAAGCCGCCCGTTCAGAAGATCGGATCGATTTTGTCAGTATCGTGACGCCCAATTTTCTGCATCACCCCGTGGCCAAGGCCGCACTCGAGGCCGGTTTCCACGTGGTCTGCGACAAGCCCATGACCATGACGGTAGACGAGTCCGAGGACCTTTGCCGTACGGTCAGCCGGACAGGCCGCGTATTTGCACTGACGCACAACTACACGGGCTATCCGATGGTAAAGCAGGCGCGCAACCTGATTCGCTCGGGGGAGCTCGGGACATTGCGCAAGGTGGTCGTCGAATATCCGCAGGGCTGGCTCTCCGACCTCCTCGAGGCCACAGGACAGAAGCAGGCGGCTTGGCGCTCCGACCCCCAGAAGGCCGGTGCTTCTTCGGCACTTGGGGACATCGGTACCCATTGCGAAAACCTGGTCCACTACATTACCGGCCTGGAGATGGAAGAGATGATGGCCGATCTCGGTACCGTGGTGGACGGTCGCGCCCTCGAAGATGACGCCTCTGTTCTGATCCACTACAAGGGCGGCGCCCGGGGTGTACTGTACTGCTCCCAGATCTCACAGGGTGAAGAAAACGCCCTGACCATCCGGGTCTATGGCTCCAAGGCCGGGCTTGAGTGGAAACAGGAGTTTCCAACCTGGCTGTGGGTGCGTTCGCAGGATGCCCCTGAGCGGATCTACAAGAACGGGAACGGTTATGCTTCGAAGGCGGCACAGCAGGCCACGCGCCTGCCGGCCGGACACCCGGAGGGGTTCATTGAGGCGTTTGCCAACATTTACCGAGAAGCGGGCCGCGCCATGCGTTTGGTGGATGCCGGGCAGGCGCCCGATCAGCCGGATTTTCCCACCGTACAGGACGGCGCCCGTGGCGTGCATTTCATTCACACAGCCATTGAAAGCAGCACCAAGCGGACGTGGGTGGATGCTTCATATGACCCACCGCTCTAAGCCCGCCGTTCTGATTAACGCGTGGTTCGTATTCTTTGAACTACGCTTTTTGATCACCAGTCAACCCACTCGATCATGTCCCGTCCCGTAACCCTATTCACCGGCCAGTGGGCCGATCTGCCGCTGGAAACCCTGGCTGAAAAAGCTGCTTCATGGGGCTATGATGGCCTCGAACTGGCCTGTTGGGGAGATCATTTCGATGTACAGCGGGCGCTGGCTGAACCTGACTATTGCCAAGGACGCCACGAATTGCTAGCCCGGTACGGTCTCAAGGTATGGTCCGTTTCCACGCACCTCGTTGGACAGGCTGTCTGTGACCGTATTGATGCGCGCCACAAGTCCGTTCTGCCACCGCATGTCTGGGGAGACGGAGATCCTGAGGGTGTCCGTCAGCGGGCCGCGCAGGAAATGAAGGACACGGCCCGCGCGGCGGCGAAGCTTGGCGTAACGGTTGTCAATGGCTTTACCGGCTCGTCCATCTGGCACCTGCTCTACGGCTTTCCACCCATTCCACCTGGTATGATCGAGGATGGCTATGCCGACTTGGCTGCGCGATGGAATCCCATCA
>JAAZVD010000122.1 GCA_018623785.1 Bacteroidota bacterium
AAGGACTCGAGCGGCTCGGGCCGCACGTCGAAGTCATGGCCCGTGCCGAACAGCTCGAAGGCCACGCCCGCGCGGTATCCGTTCGCCGGGTATCACGCGAGAGGGAGCAAACCGCAGAAGCTGCTGGCGGGGTATCACGCAAGGGCGGGACTGCCACCGGACGCACCGGGTTCGTTCGCCGCAAGACAAACGAAACCGACATCGTGGTGCAGGTCGACCTAGACGGTTCCGGGCGGGCCGATATCCGGACGGGCCTTAGCTTCTTCGACCATATGCTGGATCAGATTGCGCGGCACGCCCGTATCGACCTTACCGTACGTTGCGACGGTGATCTCGAGGTCGATGAGCACCACACCATCGAGGATACTGCACTGGCATTGGGCGCGGCGCTCGACCAGGCACTGGGCGCGCGCCGCGGCATCAACCGCTACGGCTTCACGGCACCCATGGACGAGGCCCTTTCACAGGTAGCCATCGATTTCTCGGGTCGCAGCTGGCTGGTGTGGAATGTGTCGTTCACCCGGGAATATGTCGGGGACGTACCCACCGAGATGTTCGCGCACTTCTTCAAGTCGCTCTCCGACACGGCCCGTATGAATCTGAACATCCAGGCCAGCGGCGAGAACGAGCACCACATCATCGAATCCGTGTTCAAGGGCTTTGCGCGAGCGATCGGGATGGCCATCCGGCCCACCGGCACCGATGATCTGCCCAGCACCAAAGGGAGCCTCTGATCCCCAGCCCACCAAGCAACGTCCTCTCATGAGTCAGGTAGCCATCGTCAAATACAATGCGGGCAACGTCCGCTCGGTGCAGTTTGCGCTTGCCCGTCTCGGCGTGGAGCCACTCTTGACCGATGATCCGGCAGCGCTGCGCGCCGCCTCCCACGTCATTTTCCCCGGCGTCGGCGAAGCATCCTCGGCTATGCGCTACCTGCGGGAGCACGGACTGGACGAGGTCATCCCATCGCTTACCCAGCCCGTCCTTGGAATTTGTCTGGGGCTGCAGCTCATGTGCCGCCACTCGGAAGAGGCCGACACCACGTGTTTCGGGATCTTCGACACCGACGTCAAGCGCTTCCAAGGCGATGCCAAAATCCCGCAGATCGGCTGGAATACCGTGCATCATGATGGCTCCGCCCTATTTGCCGGCATTCCGCAGGATGCCTATTTCTACTTCGTGCACTCATTCTACGCAGAACCTGGCCCCGATCAGATCGCCAGTACGGACTATATCGTTCCCTTTGCGTCAGCCATGAACAAGGGCAACTTCCACGCCGTGCAGTTCCACCCCGAGAAGAGTGCGGATGTCGGATCGCAACTGCTCAAGAACTTCCTGGCACTCTAGGACAGCGCCAGTTGAATCCGGAGAGCCTGGTCCACGGCCTCCAATTCCTTTTCCAGTACGCGTCCAATGCGTTTCCTCACACGCTCCTTAACGATGGTCATGAGTTGATCAGCTATCGCTCGGGAAAAGACCATCGCCCACCAGGACGGCCTGTTGGAGTACCCCTTTCTCAGGCTCCGGTCCTCGCGGTGAAACATCGATCCGGAGGGCGACTACAATCGGAGCTCGAGTCGTTTGACGATGTCTTCTTTTGAAAGGCTGCTCTGTACGGCGTAGATTTGCCGCCCGCTGCCTCGGTGCAGTTACTGGAGGGGTGGCGGAGCCTGGTTGAACGCACCGGTCTTGAAAACCGGCATACCTTTACGGGTATCGTGGGTTCGAATCCCACCCCCTCCGCAAGCGAACCCCGCTCACGAACGAAGTGAGTGGGGTTTTCTTTTGGACGCAGAAGAAAGCCTGCTTTCGGATGCGGACGAAAGAGAACCATGACCGGTGCAGCCGGGGAGGGGGGTTCGCTTGACGCTCCCCCCCTCAGGGATGCACGCGAGCGCAGCGAGCGTAATCCCACGCCAAACTTGTTCGCACCAAGAAGCGTATCCTCGGCCCTGACCGACAAAGGGAACCACAAGTCCTACCTCCGCCCACGTGACTACCCGACGCTCATCGCTATCCACGTTCATCCCAGTGCTCCTCGTACTGGTGTATGCGTGTGTGATATCCGTCTCTGGCGCGGACCTCGACACCCGCATTCGGGGTCTACGCTACTGGTCACTGTTGGGCATGGCAGCTTTCGCCGTCAGCGCACCGCATGTTCTTTTGCCTGACCGTGAACTCAAGCTCATGCAGCGGCTGAACCGGTCACCTCTCAAACTGCTTCGTCACCAGCTCGCACAGTGGCAACCCGTGATCTGGCTCTTCGTCCTTCCGACAATGATCCTTGCATTCTGGGATCCCGGACAAGCCGCGTCCAGTCTGGAGACCAAAACGTTGCATGCCGCGTCCATCACCCTCCTACTCATGGGCACGGCCGCGTACAGCTTCCTGCGCTACACCAGAATCGGCCCCCTTTCCCAGCAGTGGCAAGAAGGCACTAAGGGCGACTGGTACCGGACCGTGAAGGAAAACTCTCCCGGAGGTTTTGCTGTGCCGGAAGGCATGGTACCCGCCATGTTGGCTACGCAGCGCGTTTTTGTCGTGGGCCTGCTTTCGCTGGTGGCTTCAGCCTACCTCGGACAATCAATGCATCCGCTTTGGGCACCCTTGCCCGGAGTAATACTCCTGCTCTGGGTCACCTTCCAACTTCGAATGGGGGCCGCAAGCCACGATCGTGACTACTACGCTACGAATGCGTTTTATGGCGAAGTATTCCGCGGTGCCGGCGGCGTACGTGCCTCAGCGCGGGAGGCTATACCCTATAGTGCCGTCTACTGGTCTCCGAAGCGGTACAAGCCTCATGTGTGGGCTACCTTGCGACAACTCGATCGCACGCTACCGCTAGGCAGAATGATGATCGTGGCCCACGGACTGCTGTGGATCCTTTTTTACAACGATGCCTCAGCGTATACCGTCACTGCCTACCTACTGCTTATGATTGTAGCCAAGAATGCTGCCAGCTACGTACTGACGCAGCCCACCCTCGCTCCGATGCCATTCCACATGGCGCGTCAGTCCAATGGCGGCTGGATCATGACCCGCTTCCTGGTAAACCTGCGCTGGACGCTTCCCTTACTTCTGAGTCTGCTCATGGTCGCTTTGTTCGATCCATCGCTGTCCTACACCAGTGCCATGGGATGGACGTTGCTCGATGTCATGGCGGGGCTTGTCACGGCTTTCCTGTTCACGTACCGCACCGAGCACCGATACCGCCAACGCCTTGCCTGAATCACTTCAACTTATGGATCTGACCAAGCGTTACGGACAAGGCGCGCCGGTCATCGCCAACCTGAACCATACATTCAGGCCGGGCACGGCAACGGGGCTTATCGGTCCCAACGGATCCGGAAAGACCACGTTGCTGCGCCTGTTGTCGGCCGTCGCCTACCCAACGTCCGGACAAGTTCTTTACGGGGGCCTGGATATCCATGCCAAGCCGTACGCCTACCTCAAGCACGTCGGGCACGTCCATGCCAACGCCGAGCTGCCCGAGAACCTCACCGCCGTCGAACTACTGGAATGGATCCTGCGGGAGCGCAACCAGTGGGAAAGCGACGGCCCGGGTCGCATCGATGACCTGCTTGACCGCGTGCACCTGGACGAGCGCAGACACAACCTGATCGGGACCTATTCGAGTGGTATGATTCAGAAGACCCAGTTGGCGGCAGCCTTCATAGCGCGACCGCAGGTCCTGCTGCTGGATGAACCCTTTCGGGGGTTGGATACAGACGCCAAGGCTGCGGCATTCGAACTCATGGAAGACTTTTCTCGTAGCGGTGGCGTACTCCTTATCGCCAGCCATTCCCGAGATGTGCTCGGCCGTCTATGCGAGACACTCCTGGATCTCCCGTCATCCGAAACCATCCTACCAAACCCCACGAAAGGCTCATGATTCGCTTGACCGCCACCCTGGTTCTTCTTTGGTGCTTCTCTACACCCGCTGCGTCACAGTCCGTAATCGATGAACTCGATGCGTATTGGGCCGAGGTCTCCCGCACGGTAAACGAGGGCGATTTTGCGGGATACGCTGCAGCCTACCACCCGGATGCCGTTCTGGTGTTTGCCTCGAGCAATCAATCCGTATCACTGGGAACAGCCCTGGCAGGCTGGCAACCCGGCTTCGAGACTACAGCCGCGGGAGACATGTCAGCATCCGTGACCTTCCGTTTCTCGCAGCGCCTCGTCAGCGAGACCACGGCCTGGGAGAAAGGCATTTTCCACTACCAATCTGAAACCGACCAGGGTGTATCAGGAGCGATGGTGCACTTCACGGCGCTGAGCATCAAGAAGGATGGACGCTGGCTGATGCTCATGGAAAACCAGATGTCCATCGCCACACAGGAAGAGTGGGATGCACTGGCACCAAGCACCCACTAAGACCTACTGCGCCGGCGAGATCCGCGGATCCACGTCCGTGATCTCAAAGCGCTGACGCACCATCGAGGTGCCGTACTCGACTCCCTCCACGCGGGCATATTGAAGCTCACCCAACCACTCCACATGAGCTGGATCATCTGCCAACGGCGAATCCGTCGTGCGGCTCTCGAATCGATACAACCCGAGGCCCTCGGCATAGCGGAAGGAAATGAACCCGTTATCGCCGTTCTGATCTCCCCAAAAATGCTCGTACGTGCCTTTTGAAGACACGTTGACCGTCTGCCCTCCGACGTCCACAGTCCTCATCTCTTCCACAATTTCCATGTCCTGCTGAGAGAAGGGGGACTGCCAGTTACAGTCCGTCGAGCCCATGTTGGAAGCCCCCAGCAGGTGGATTCGTCCCCGCTGCTGACGCAGGTAGCACCGGGCTTGCCGGATCAGTGTGTCTTCCGAGTAGGTCTGCACCAGAATGAGGAAGTCATCTGCTCCAGCCACCGGGTTCTGGGCATCCGTTACCGTAAATCGAAGGAACGCAGGATCTGCTGCCAGCCCGTTCCTGGTATGCGTTATTCGATATTCGAACTGATTGCCCTCTGCCAGATAGATAAATGGCGCTTCCCGCTGGCCGTCATCAAGCGAAGGAGGTACCAATAGCCCGTTACGGGGCTGGGCCGACGCTGAGAGTGCAGTCAGTACTGCAAGCCCGAGCAGAAGCCAGGGGTGCACGATGTGGGCGTGGGTTGGTCGCATGGGAAGGAGGTACGCGCCAGGAAGCGCTCGGTTACAGCTTGGCGCGCTCTCGGCCAGCTGCCAACGTTCCAAGATTACGCGAAACTTCCCGCGGACAGCACAGCATTACACATGGCATGCAACTGTGGCGAAAAGGTCCCGTAGACGACACTGCGCTGAAAAAGGCGATATGAACCACATCATATGGCGGGGACCACGGGCTGAACACGCCAGAAGGCGTCCGCAACAATCTGTTAGGTAATTCCACTCAGGAATGGACATTCGCTCCACATCGTCCAACCCCTCGCGTTGCGAGCCGCGCACCGCGTCCCGAAGGCGTTCATGCAGCCATGACTATTCGTCCATCTGCCGTGAGCCTTTTACCGCTCTAAAACATCCTGAAGTCATGACTTCCAGTTCTGCTCTTTCCCGCCACGAAGGCATCGCCATGCAGCGTCTTGCAGCCTTCTCCCTTCTGGCGCTTCTCATCGCCTCGCTTACAAGCCTGCATGTACAGGCCCAGGATGTGCGCGATGTCACGTTCAACG
>JAAZVD010000123.1 GCA_018623785.1 Bacteroidota bacterium
CCCCGCAGCGAGGCGTCGGACTGAAGCCGCATGAACTCTGTCCCAACAAGCAGTGTGGCTGCCTCGCGCGCCGTCAACATGAGAGGAGGCAATTGGTATCCTTCCAGGATTTCATACCCGCCACCTTCTGAGTAGGTGAGGGGAACACCCGAGTCGGAAAGCGCCCGAAGGTCCCGGAAAATCGTTCTTCGGCTTACACCGAAGTGTTCGGCCAAGTCCCGACTGGTCATGTAAGGACGGTTCTGCAATAGCAGAATGGTAGCAAAAAGACGTTCGGTACGAGTGCCTTGTTTGTCGCTTTTGGCCATGACTGACAGGAGTAGGGAGCCTTCGAACGGGTTGGAGGGTCGCCTTAAGAGGCAGGGACACTTACATGGATGATCTCTTTCGTCGCAAAATACGGATCGGAAGTACGGGTCCCCAGCTCAATCCGCTCGACCAACAGATCAGGGTGGGCACTGATCAACGCTGCCACTTCATCATCCAGATGACCACCCTTCAGACACAGCAAACCGTCTTTCCAAACCCCGCGGTCCTTGATCTGACGCGAATCGAGCGCCACCGCTGCATGCCAGGCCCAGAGCGTCTCCAGAGGGGCCGTTGCCCGCGACACCGAAAGATGAGCCTCAGCCTGAGAGACCTCCGCACGACCATGCCAGGTGTGAACATTGCTGATACCGAGACGCCGGGCAAACAAATCGACCGAACGCGTCTTCTTGTTGTTCGAATCCACACCCAGGATCTGTACCTCGGGGAAAAGCACCCCAAGAACGATGGCAGGAAGTCCGCCGCCTGTGCCCCAATCGATGACCTTTGTCCCAGGCAAGATACGTCGTTCCCCAAGCGCCAGACAGTGCCCCACGTGACGATCCTTCATGTGCGCCTCATCGACACGGGACACCAGATTGAATTGGCGATTCACCGCCCGAAGCTCATTGGCATAGTCTCGCAGGCACATGTCCTGCTCATCGGTGAGCGAAATATCAAATGGCCAGGATGCACGCATGAAGGCGGAGGTTGTCAACTGATGGAAGGATCCATTCATGGACTAAGGACCCAAACGATAGCAAATAGCAGCGTTTGGTGGTGAGGTGTTTCACGTGAAACATTGGTGTACCGCAAGCACTGCGTGCACCGGTACCAAAAAGGGGCATCTCTGCCAATAGCCGCCCGGTGCTCGAGACCCCGTCTCCGTGTATAGGACGATGTTTCACGTGAAACACTGTGGAATCCACAGCATGGAGCCCACATCAGAACTACAAGCTACCCAGCGTCAGCCAAACGCGGCATGCGGCCAGATTTGACCATCACCATGAGCACGGATACATCCGAGGGAGAAACACCCGAAATCCGGGATGCTTGGCCAAGATTCTCCGGCCGGATGCGTCCCAGCTTCTCACGGGCCTCCATCGTGATATTATGGATGGCGTGATAATCCAATCCATCGGGGAGGGGCATGGATTCCAGCTGCTCCATCTTCTCGATGAGACCACGCTCCCGATCCACATATCCCTCGTACTTGAGGTCGATTTCCACCATCTCTTCAACACGTTCCAGGCCTTCGACCTCCGGGATTAAATGCTGCGTTCCTGTGGACCGAAGCAATTCACCAAGACTCACTTCAGGGCGCAACGCAACCTTTGCAATACGGTCCGTCTGTTTGACCGGAGCACTTTCCAGCGTCTGAAGGTATGGATTAACCTCTTCAGGGGTGATGCTCGTAATGCGAACAGCATCCAACAGCTGCTGACGAGCATCCCTTCGTCGCTCCATGCGTCTCAAGCGCTCTTCAGAGACGAGTCCAGCGCTGTGTCCGATTTCCGTGAGACGTTCGTCCGCGTTGTCCTGCCGCAGCATCATGCGGTGCTCTGCCCGGGAGGTGAACATCCGATAAGGCTCATCCGTGCCCTTGGCCACCAGATCATCAATCAGTACGCCGATGTAGGCCTCGGAGCGCTTCAATACCAACTGCTCCCTCTCTTGCACGTAACTGGCTGCATTGGCCCCGGCAATCAACCCCTGCGCACCGGCCTCCTCGTATCCCGTCGTTCCGTTAATCTGACCGGCAAAAAAGAGGCCGCGTACGTGCTTCGTTTCCAGGGAATACCGCAACTGATAAGGTGGAAAATAGTCGTACTCAATGGCATAGCCAGGACGCAACATGTGCACCTCTTCGAGTCCTGGCACGCGTCGAATGGCTGCCATCTGAACCTCCTCCGGGAGGCTGGTTGAGAAGCCGTTGACGTACACCTCGTGCGTATTCCATCCTTCGGGCTCGAGGAAGATTTGATGACGATCCTTGTCTGCAAACCGGTCAATCTTATCCTCAATCGAGGGGCAGTAGCGCGGTCCCGTTCCCTGGATGCGACCAACGAACATGGGGCTACGATCAAACCCGGTACGCAGGATATCGTGAACGGAAGGATCGGTAAACGTAATCCAGCAGCTGAGCTGTTTTTCCGGCAGCCGATCCGTCATATAACTGAACGGGCTAGGCTCCAAATCTCCCTTTTGCTCTTCGAGACGGACATAATCAATAGTTCGCCCATCCAGCCGGGGCGGCGTGCCTGTTTTCAAGCGGCCGGACTCGAACCCCAAGCGGTGCAGCGCACCCGTCAATCCTTTCGATGCGCCCTCGCCCATCCGACCACCACCATAGGATTTATCGCCGATATGGATCTGTCCATTCATGAATGTACCACTCGTCAGGATGATGGCCTTCGACCGGATCTCAACCCCTAATTGGGTGACGACGCCGGCAACCCGATCGCCTTCCGTGAGGAGATCGACCGCCATATCAGATCGCATGAACAGGTTGGGCTCGGCTTCCAGCATGCGCCGCACTGCGGCCGCATACATGAAGCGATCACACTGGGCGCGGGGAGACCACACAGCCGGACCCTTGCTTCGGTTCAGCATTCTGAACTGCAGACCGGATTCGTCGGTAGCCAGTCCCATCAAACCGCCAAGCGCATCAATCTCCCTGGCAATCTGACCTTTTCCGATACCTCCTATAGCTGGGTTGCATGACATGCGTCCGATAGCCTCAAGGCTCATGGTGATGAGCAACGTACGGGCACCCATGCGCGCAGCCGCCGCTGCGGCTTCGCTTCCCGCGTGTCCACCTCCAACCACAATAATATCGTACTCCGGCCTGCTCATTCCCTGTATATCGTTGTCTCCCTTGCGTTTATACTCCTACTTACCAATGCAGAACTGAGAAAATATGCGATCCAAGATGTCTTCGTTTGTTACATCGCCTGTAATGGCGCCGATCTCTTCAATGACCTGCCGCACGTCGGAGGAGATCATGTCCCCAGAGCCACCTGACGCCAAGACCTCGCCGACGCGCCTAATGGCAGATTGGGCAGCACGTATATGCTCCTGTTGGCGTTGACTCGTTACAACCTGATGCTCCTCGCCAACGTTGACCGACCCCACGGTCAAAGTAAAGACTCGTTCCATCAATGGCTCGACCTCAGCCTTGCCAGAGCGCATTGCTTCGGCCGATATCCGAAGGTCCAATTCGATTTCAAGATCACTTCCGACAAGATCAGCCTTGTTGCCAACGACGAGGCGGGGCGTGCCACGATCGGTCGTTGAATCCTTGGTGATTGGTTCATCTGCTGACGAATCCGTCAAGTCCACCAGATGAAGCACCAGATCCGCGCCTTCTTCAGCCGCGCGGCTACGACGTACCCCCTCAGCCTCAATATCATCATCGGTTTCGCGCCTTCCAGCCGTATCCACAAACGTGAAGCGGATACCTTGATACTCAAGATGGCTTTCGACCTCATCCCGCGTCGTGCCCGGCGTCTCGCTGACGATGACACGGTCATGGCCCAGGAGTGCGTTCATGAGTGTGGACTTTCCTGCGTTCGGCTTGCCCACGATCACAACACGCACACCTTCGTGCAGGGCCCGACCGAAACGGAAGGAGCTGGTCAGTATACCCAAGCGATCCGAAGCAGCACGAAGGAGGGCCTCCAGCCGGGAACGATCGGCAAACGCGACGTCCTCCTCACTGAAATCGAGCTCCAACTCCAGGAGCGATACCAACTGCAGGAGGTCTTCCCGAATCCGCGCCAGCTCTTCCGAATAGCGGCCTTTCAAATGAGCCAACGAAATGCGTCCCGCCCGACGGCTTTGCGCGTGGATCAGTTCTGCGATGGCTTCGGCCTGCGCCAGATCGATCTTCCCGTTCATGAAGGCGCGCAGCGTGAACTCCCCAGGGCCCGCCATACGGGCACCTGATTCGACCAGAAGCCGGATGAGGGCATCTGAAGCGACATCGCCGCCGTGACAAGAGATCTCGACGATGTCTTCCCCTGTGGCTGAATGGGGGGACCGGAACAGGGTACACACCACCTGATCGATCCACGCACCTTCACGACCAACATAGCCCACGTGGGCTGTGTGAGAGTCTTGAAGGGCCAATGCTTTCGACGGAAATACCTCGTCAACCAATGAAATAGCGCGCGGCCCGGACAGACGCACGATACTCAATGCGGACGCCCCGCGCGGCGTGGCACGGGCGACGATCGTTTCGTGGACGTTATCTCCCGCGTTGGTCATCATCAATCAGACTCAGCGGCGGGACTTGGGCTTGCCGGTAATGGCTCCGCGGTTCTTGTCCTTCTTGCGCCCAATCTGCACCGTCGCCTTCTTCTTGTCTTTCTTTTGTGGCTCCAGCTCTTCGGGGTTATCCTGGATCTGCTTGTTGATGACCTTCTGCTGCGCTGCCGTGAGCACGTTGTAGCAGAGGTAGTACAGGTTCAGGCCAGCAGCCAGACGGTTGAAGATCAAGAAGATCATCACCGGGAAGACATACGTGAAGATCTTGGCCTGGGCATTGTTCTGATTGGTCATCGACAGCTTCATCTGGAAGACCATCGAGATACCCATCAAAAGCGTAAAGCCCGCCACCGCATCGCCATACATGGGGATCGAGAACGGCAGGCTCAGTATAAAATCGGGTGCAGACAGGTCAGCCGCCCAGAGGAAACCCTGCTGCCTCAGCTCGATGGCCTGCGGCAGGAACTGCCAAAGCGCAATGATGACCGGGTACTGCAGGAGCATCGGGAGACATCCGCCCAGCGGATTGACCCCCGTCTCCTTGTACATTTTCATCATGGCCTCCTGCTGCTTCTGCGGGTTATCCGCAAACTTCTCCTTGATCGCTTCCATGCGCGGTTGCAGCTCGCGCATCTTGGCCATGCTTTTGAAAGACGTTTTTGTCAGCGGATAGAGAACCAGCTTGATCAAGAGAGCCAGCACGATGATCACCCAGCCATAGGGCATGATCGTGCTCAGATACGTGAAGGCCGGGATGAAGATGAAGCGGGCCAGGGGGCGCGTAATGACTTCAAAGAAATCCCACCCGAAATCGACCATATCGTAGAGATCCAGGTCATAGTCGTTCAGGTTGCCATAAACCATAGGCCCCATGTACATGGTGTACGTATCCGGCTCCGCGCCGGCGGCCGGCATAAGGAGACTGGCCAGGTAGTCATGACGCCCGTACGCGTCAGATACTTCGCCCACGCGCTCGCCGATGAGCTCCGCCCCGCGCGTAGGCTGTTGCGGCATCA
>JAAZVD010000124.1 GCA_018623785.1 Bacteroidota bacterium
AGTGCCAGTAGAGACCTCGATGGGTACCTGCAACGGGAGTGCTTCAGACATTTCCTTGATAACCATCTCACGTACACGGTCCACTTCATCGAGTGCGACCTCCAGAACCAGTTCATCGTGCACCTGTAGGAGCATGCGACTGTTGTAGTTGCCTTCGGATAGAATCCGATCGACAGCAATCATCGCTCGCTTGATCATGTCTGCCTGCGTACCCTGAATGGGCATATTTACGGCAACACGTTCGGCTGCGGATCGAACATTTCGATTGCGAGCATTGATATCCGGCAGGTAGCGGCGGCGCCCCAGCATCGTTTCTGCGTAGCCCAATTCACGTGCCTTCTCAACCTGCTCAACAAGGAACGACGCTACGGCTGGAAAGCTACGATTGTAGGTATCGATCAGCTCTTGCGCTTCCGCCCGCGAGCAGCGAAGACGGGCTGCGAGACCGAATGCCGAAATACCATACGGAATGCCATAGTTGACCTCTTTGGCCTTGCTGCGCTGCTCGCGGGTAACGTCTACTGGATCCACGCCGAACACGCGCGCGGCGGTCTGGGTGTGAATATCCTCGTTGTTGCGATAAGCATCTTTCATTGCCTCATCGCCGGCTAGAGAGGCCAGGATGCGCAACTCGATCTGGGCATAATCTGCCGAAAGAAGCACATGTCCCTCCGGCGCTACGAAGGCACGCCGGATCTCGCGGCCACGGGCCGTCCGGATGGGGATATTCTGCAGGTTCGGATTGGAGCTTGACAGACGGCCCGTAGCCGCGGTCGTTTGCGAGTAGGACGTATGGACGCGTCCGGTCTCGGGATGCACCAATTCGGCAAGCGCGTCGATGTAAGTGGACTTGAGCTTGGCCAGCTCGCGCCAGTCCAGAATCATGCCCGGCAATTCATGCTCTGCAGCCAATTCGGTCAACACGCTCTCTTTCGTGGAGGGCTTTCCAGTGGACGTCTTCGACACCACCGGCAATCCAAGCTTGTCAAACAGGATGGATCCAATCTGCGCTGGCGAGCCGATATTGAATTCTTCCCCAGCGATTTCGAAGATCTGTTTTTCAAGTTGCTCCAGGTCCACAGCCGCTCGAACCGACAAGTCCTTCAAAGCACCCTCATCCAGTTTGATGCCAGCCAACTCCATGCGGGAGAGCACCGGGACCAACGGAAACTCCAGATCGTGCGCCAAGCCCTTGACCCCGGCACCATCAAGCTGATCCCGTAGCCTGTCAGATAGCTGCAGCGTGATGTCAGCATCTTCGCATGCGTATGGAGAAACCTCGATGGGCGGCACGTCCCGCATGGACCTGGCATCTTTGCCCTTGCCAAGCAACGAAGAGATCGGGATCGTTTCATAGCCCAGCTCCCGGCGCGCAAGCGCATCCAGGCCATGGGGTTCCTCCGGTGCAATCAGGTAATGCGCGACCATGGTGTCAAAGAACGGACCGGCTACACGCACCCCATGCCGGGCCATGACCAGCCAGTCGTACTTGATGTTTTGTCCGACTTTTTCGCCCTCTGCTTCCAAGAGAGGGGCTACGAGCCTCACGACCTGCTCGGTTGACGTTCCGTCGGGCAACGGCGTCGGAATGTAGATGGCTTTGTCGGACTCCACGGAAAAAGACATGCCCACCAGGGATGCCATCATGGGATCAATAGACGTAGTCTCCGTATCGAATGAAAGAGGGAAGCGACCTTTCAGCGATTCGACAATCTCGCGGACCTCTGCCAGGCTCGAAAGCATACGGTAGTCGGAGCGCTGCTCGTCATAGCTGCGCAAGCCTCCATCGTCAAAGAGGCCCCCCTGCTCTCCGGGCGCGACGGCCGTCTGCGCGCCGTTGGCAGCCGCTTTCGGCGCCAAGATGCGATGGACCCGATCGTAGAGCCGACTGAACTCCAGATCGTCGAATAATGTCCGGATCTCACGCAGGTCGGGGGCCTGACACAGAAAATCGTCCCATCCAAGATTCAGCGGCACATCCGTCTTGATGGTGACCAGCTTCTTGGACAGCCGTGCCATATCGGCTTCGTTCTGCATCCCTTCCCGGGCCCGCTTACCGGGAAGCTCATCCGCATGCTCGATCAGATTTTCTACCGAGCCGTACTCGGCCAACAGCTTGATGGCCGTCTTCTCCCCAATCCCGGAGACGCCGGGAACGTTATCGGCAGCATCCCCCATGAGCGCCAGCACATCGATAAACTGGATGGGCTCGAGGCCATACTTTTCCCGAAACGTTACTTCCGTGATCGGATCAAACGATTCGCCACGATAGGCCGGCCTGAACTGCGTAATATGCCTATCGATGAGCTGCATGAAGTCCTTATCTGGCGACACGATAACAGCATCCACTCCTTCGTCGGCTGACTGCCGGGCGAGAGTTCCGATTACATCATCAGCCTCTACTCCCTCTACCTCTACAACGGGGATGTCCATGGCCTCCACGACCCGCTTAATGTGGGGCAGGTTGGCAATCAATTCCTCAGGTGGCGGGTCCCGGTGTGCCTTGTAGTCGTCAAAAAGCTCGTCCCGGAAGGTGCCGCCCTCTCCCATTACGTCGAAGACCACCGCCATGTGATCGATGTTGTGGTCCTCTATAAGCTTGATAAGCGCAGCCGTAAATCCATACGTGGCACTCGTATTGAAGCCTTTCGAGTTTATGAGCGGACGGGAAATGAAGATGAAGTGGGCGCGATACGCCAACGCCATCGCATCCATCAGATACAGCGTCTTTTCAGTGGGCGAATCAGTACTGGTGCCTAGGGACGCGTCGGGCATATCGAGTGAGCTGAGTTGCGGGTTCGGGACGGTGGATCGGAACACTGAACGACCTGGACCTTACACGGTTCGCTGTCTCGTTATTCGCCTGTTGTCGGGCCTTGACATGCGCGATGATTCATCCGACGATGTGTTCAAGATGTTCAACCCCTCTTCTGTCCTGGTTACCGGTGGCGCCGGTTTCATCGGCTCCAATTACTTGCTGCATGCGGTCCGTGCCCACCCGCAGACCCGATATGTCAATCTGGATGCCCTGACCTACGCTGGCAATCTGGCCAACCTGGCCGACATCGAGGGTGCCCCGAATTACTCTTTTGCTCACGGGGACATCAATGACTCAGATCTCCTGGCTCGTCTTTTCGATGAATATGGCTTCGACGCAGTGGTCCATTTTGCCGCGGAGTCCCATGTTGACCGAAGCATTCTCAATCCAACGGCCTTCGTAACAACCAATGTCCACGGAACGCTTGTCTTGCTTCAAGCAGCGCGAGAAGCGTGGGAGGGCGCGGACGGTCCTCGACGTTTCCATCACGTCTCAACGGATGAAGTGTTCGGCTCGCTCGGATCCGAAGGCCACTTTACAGCCGATACCACCTATGCGCCTCGCTCGCCGTATGCAGCCTCGAAAGCAGCTGCAGACCACCTTGTGCGTGCCTTCGGAACGACCTACGGACTACCCTGGGTCATTACCAACACGTCCAACAATTACGGCCCGTACCAATTCCCGGAAAAGCTAATCCCCCTCGTTATCCGCAATGCCATGACCGGGGCTCCAATTCCGGTTTACGGCAAGGGCGAAAACGTGCGGGATTGGCTCCACGTGGAGGACCACGTTGACGCGCTTGACCGCGTTCTCCATCAAGCCGGTACCCGCTCGACATGGCTTATCGGCGGCGATCAGGAAATCAGCAACCTGGAGCTTGTCCATATGCTCCTCGACGAAGTGGACCGCGCCACCGACAAGGAAGCTGGTACGAGCCGCAACCTCGTCCGCTTTGTCACAGATCGCCCAGGGCACGATTTCCGGTATGCCCTGGACAGTTCACCCATTCAGAAGGAACTCGGATGGCGGCCCAAGCACGATCTTGCCAGCGGCATTGCAGCTACCGTGTCTTGGTACCTGAACAACGCCGCATGGATGAACGCCATTCTGGGCGGCGACTACCGGGACTACTACAAAATGCAGTACGGTTCACGGGGAATGAACTGAGGACAGCCCCGCAGTGTCGTATGTTGGCGCAACGGATCCGCGATAGTCCCACCCTTTTTGTCTATCCACCACATCAGAGCGTATGAAAGGAGTTGTCCTTGCCGGAGGCACCGGCAGTCGCCTCTACCCACTTACCAGGGTGACCAACAAGCACCTGCTTCCCGTGGGTCGATACCCGATGATTTATCACCCGTTGCTTCGCTTGCGGCGCGCCGGGGTAACCGAAATAGGCCTCGTTACAAGTCCCGAGCACATGGGGGATGTGGTCAACCTTCTGGGCAGTGGCTCTCGCTTGGGCGTAGACCTGACCTACCGTGTGCAGGACGAACCAGGCGGCATTGCCCAGGCGCTGGGGTTGTGCGAGTCCTTTGTTGGGAAGGAACCTTTCGTCGTCGTCCTGGGAGACAATATCCTCGGCGAAGACATCAGGGATGACGTTGAGGCCTTCGCAAAACAGGCACGGGATAGCAGTGGGGCGCGGGTGCTGCTCAAGGAAGTCCATGATCCCGAACGCTACGGCGTACCGGAGTTTGACGGAGACCGCATCAGTCGCGTCATCGAGAAGCCTGCCAACCCGCCCTCGTCCTACTCGGTCATCGGAATCTATTTCTACGATCCTTCTGTGTTCGATTATATCCGGACGCTGACCCCTTCGCAGCGCGGCGAACTTGAGATTTCTGATGTGAGCAACCGCTATGCCGAAAAAGGTCAGTTGACTCATGGCGTTTTGTCCAGCTGGTGGGGCGATGCCGGTACCTTTGAAGGGTTAGAGGAAGCCAATCGCCTCGCACGGGACCTTGTCTACGAAGAGCTACCGGGGGTTGCCAACGAATGAGTATGCCTACATCCTGGACCGATGGGACCATCGATGGGGTGTCCGTTGATCCATTCAAGGTTTTTTCTGACGATCGTGGCTGGCTGGCTGAACTTTTCAGGCAGGACGAGCTCTCTGCGAACGATTTTCCCACGATGGGATACCTGTCCTCCACACGGCCAGGCGTTGCCCGTGGGCCGCATGAGCACCGGGACCAGACCGACCGGTTTGCGTTCTTCCACGGGATCTACAAGATCATCATGTGGGACGCCCGGCGGGATTCGCCAACGTACGGTGTGCGCCAGGAATTGCATGCCGGTGATGACAACGCTGTCATCGTAGTCATCCCGCCGGGCGTCGTACACGCCTACCGAAATCTGGGCGCTACGGATGCCTACGTTCTGAATTTCCCCGATCGCCTGTACGCCGGTCACGGTAAGACGGAGCTGGTGGACGAGATCCGTCACGAAGACAATCCCGATTCCTCTTTCCAAATCTGATGCCCCTCCTCCTCTTTGACATCGATGGCACCTTGCTCCTCTCCGATGGCATTGGCCGGCGGACCATCCGCGAAGCGTTGTCAGACGTTGCAGGTCGCCCGATAACCTCCGATTCGGTGTCTTTCTCGGGACGTACGGATCCTGCCATCATGCGGGATGTGCTTCTCGTGTCCGGTTGCGATCCTGAGGAGGCGGAAGAGTTGTTGCCAACCTGCCTTGAAACCTTCGCGACGGTCTTCCAGGAACGCATCCAGCCTGAAAACATGACTGTTCTACCCGGCGTGGTAGAAC
>JAAZVD010000125.1 GCA_018623785.1 Bacteroidota bacterium
CGCCCTTTGATGGGGTCGATATCGAAGCGCCGGCCGGCCGTATCCGGGTTCGGTCAAAAACGCTGGGCACCGCAGTCGCGGGTCCCGATGGGTGGCTTGTTACGTCAGACAGCGGCTTTTTGGATACGGCCGGCCGGTGGGTCATCTCCGGTCGAACCGATCGAATTATCATTTCCGGTGGAGAAAATCTGGATCCGGATCGCATCGAACGGGCTATCAGGTCCCTTGACGGCGTCGACGAGTGTGTGGTAGTGGCCGTTGCCGATTCCCGATACGGGCAGCGTCCAGTGGCATTCGTCTCAGGCTCTGTGCCGCTCCCTGACCGCTTAGAGATAGTGGCTCAATTGCGTGACTGTTTGGTCTCCTTTGAGATTCCAGATGCGTTTCATGCGATGCCCGCGCTAGAGCCTGGTCAGGCTAAATGGTCCCGCTCTGCACTCGAGGCATTGGCCGCACAGGCCCAGAGGTAGTCCAGGCCCGGGGTAGTAGCGCAGGCCCGTAGATAGTTTTCGCCGTCGAACTCGACGGATCTGCCGGGCCCCACCAGCGAAAAAACATCCAATACGCTCTTGTTTGCCCCGCGTGGTACGGTAGAAAGGGGACAAATCCGTTGCACAGGTGTACGTCCGGCATGCAATTATTCCGGCAAACATACGGCGACGGGCCACCACTCCTCATCATCCATGGCCTGTTCGGCGCCTCGGGAAACTGGGTTACGTTGGCCCGGAACGTTTATGCCGAACACTTTCGCACCATCACCCTCGATCTTCGTAATCACGGGCGCAGTCCGCATGATAACGATTTTTCCTACTCAGCCATGTCCACCGACGTCCTGGAGCTTATGGAGGACGAGGACATCGACAAGGCCCATATTCTGGGACATTCCATGGGTGGTAAGCTCTCGATGCATTTGGCCCTTGAGCACCCGGAGGTGGTTGATCGATTGATTGTGGCCGACATCGGTCCCCAGGACTATCCTGCCCGGCACGGCGCCATTTTCGATGCCATGGAGAGACTGCACCCGGAGCGGTATCGCTCCCGCAGAGCCATTGATGAGGTACTTGCCACAACCATTCCCTCGGCCTCAGTCCGGCAGTTCCTCATGAAGAACCTTGAGCGAGAGGGAGATACCTACCGATGGACCCTCAATCTGCCTGCCATCCGACGCGCCTATCCGGAGATCATTGGCCCCATCGAGAGCTGGGATACGTTTGATGGCGAGGTACTCTTCGTACGCGGTGCCGAGAGCGACTATCTTGTAGAGGGTGACCTACCGCGCATCCGGGCCCTCTTCCCTTTTGCCGACATGGTACCGATCGAACATGCTGGCCATTGGCTGCATGCCGAGCAGCCTGCAGCCTTTGCCCGTATCACCCTGGATTTTCTTCTTCAAGGCCGATGAACGCCCGAACCAATCAACTGCACGCTGCGCTGGCAAAGCGCATCCTTGTTCTCGATGGCGCCATGGGGACCCTGATTCAGCGCGCCGGACCAGAAGAGGAAGATTTTCGTGGCTCGCAATTCGAGGATCATGCAAAGCCACTCAAGGGCAATAATGACCTGCTTTCGATTACCCGTCCGGACCTGATCCGCTCCATCCACGAGCAGTATCTCGAGGCCGGGGCCGACATCATCGAGACCAACACGTTCTCGGCTACCAGCATTGCCCAGGCCGATTATGACTTGCAGGATGAAGCCTATGCCATAAATATCGCAGCCGCTACAGTGGCTCGTGAGGCAGCCGACGCCTTCAGCAAAAAGACTCCTGACAAGCCCCGTTTTGTGGCGGGTGCGCTCGGCCCTACCAACGTGTCCCTGAACATGTCGCCGGACGTCAACGACCCCGGGTATCGCGCCGTGACGTTCGAGCAGCTGGCCATGGCCTACGCCGAGCAGATCCGGGCTCTGATGGATGGCGGTGTGGACATCCTGCTGGTTGAAACCATTTTCGACACGCTCAACGCCAAAGCAGCCATCTATGCCCTGTACGAGGTGTTCGAGGACCGAGGCGCGTCCCTACCGGTCATGATCTCGGGTACGATCGTGGATCAGAGTGGTAGGACGCTGTCCGGTCAGACGACCGAGGCATTCTGGATTTCCGTGGCGCATACGCCGAACCTGTTGTCCGTCGGACTCAATTGCGCTCTGGGTTCGCCTCAGATGCGGCCCTATATCGAAACGTTGTCGGGTATTGCCCCGGTACGTACCAGCCTCTACCCCAATGCGGGTCTACCCAACGAGTTCGGAGGCTACGACGAAACACCGGCCTTCATGGCCGAACAAGTGACTGCGTATGCGCAGGATGGCTTCCTGAATATCGTAGGCGGGTGCTGTGGAACGACGCCGGATCATATCCGAGCCATGGTCGACGCCGTCGAGGACCATGCACCGAGAGTGCTACCAATGCCGGAACGCTTGCTGCGTACATCGGGCCTCGAGCCGTTCGTATTCCGCCAAGACCTGAACTTCGTCAACATTGGGGAGCGAACGAATGTGACGGGATCGCGCAAATTTGCGCGCCTGATCAAGGAGGAGACCTATGATGAAGCCATTTCGGTGGCTCTCCAGCAGGTCGAGAACGGCGCGCAGCTTATTGATGTGAACATGGATGAGGGGCTTCTCGACTCCGTTCATGCCATGACCCGATTCCTGAATCTGATTGCAGCCGAACCGGATATCGCGAAGGTGCCTGTCGTCGTGGATTCCTCGCGATGGGAGGTCATTGAAGCCGGCTTACGCTGCATTCAGGGCAAATCGGTGGTCAACTCCATCAGTCTGAAAGAAGGCGAGGAAGCCTTCCGGGAGCAGGCCCGTCGAGCGCGCCGTTACGGGGCTGCCGTCATCGTGATGGCATTCGACGAGAATGGTCAGGCGGAGACCCTGCAGCAGCGTATCGACATCTGTCAGCGGGCCTACACCATTCTGACAGAGGACCTCGGATTCCCGGCCGAGGACATCATTTTCGATCCCAACGTGTTTGCCGTGGCCACGGGTATTGCGGAGCACAACCGCTACGCCATTGACTTCATTGAGGCCACAAAGTGGATCAAGGAGAACCTGCAGGGGGCGAGGGTCTCGGGCGGAGTGTCCAACTTGTCATTCTCCTTCCGCGGCAATGATCGTGTCCGCGAGGCGATGCATACCATTTTCCTGTTCCATGCCATCAAAGCCGGCATGGACATGGGTATCGTCAACGCCGGTCAGATCGAAGTCCTGGACGAGATCCCGGCAGATCTCAAGGAAGCGGTCGAGGATGTCCTTTTCGACCGCCGACCCGACGCCACTGAGCGCTTGGTGGACCTGGCTGAACGGGTCGTCCAAAAAGCAGCCGGCGGCTCGGCCAAAGATGATGCCTGGCGCGAAGGCTCAGTAGAGGCGCGGTTGCAGCATGCGCTGGTCAAGGGCATCGTGGATTACATTGATGAGGACACCGAGGAGGCACGTCTGAAATATGATCGTGCTATTGAGGTCATTGAAGGGCCGCTTATGGCGGGGATGAACCGTGTTGGCGACCTTTTTGGGGAGGGTAAGATGTTCTTGCCGCAGGTGGTCAAAAGCGCCCGCGTCATGAAGAAGGCCGTGGCGTGGCTCATTCCGTATATCGAAGAGGAGAAGGCTGGTGCCGAGGAAACAGACCGTCCGGCGCGGGTCCTGTTGGCTACGGTCAAAGGCGATGTGCACGACATCGGCAAGAACATTGTCGGCGTCGTGCTCGGGTGCAATAATTACGACATCGTGGACATGGGCGTCATGGTACCGGCCGACAAGATCCTGGATGCCGCCCAGGAGCACGACGCCGACATCATCGGCCTGAGTGGACTGATCACACCGTCGTTGGACGAGATGGTCTACGTAGCCTCGGAAATGGAGCGTCGCGGGATGACGCAGCCGCTCCTGATTGGCGGCGCCACGACCTCCGAGATGCACACGGCGGTCAAGATCGAACCGGCCCGAAGCGGACCGGTCATTCATGTGCTGGATGCCTCACGCAGCGTGACCGTGGCGGGTCAGTTATTGACCGAGGGACAGGTAGATGCCTTCGTGTCCCGTACCCGGGAGCATTATGCCATGCTGCGCGAGCGGCATGCAGCCAGAACTAACAAGGTGGACTTTCTGAGCTTGGAGGAAGCTCGTAAAAATGCTCTTTCCCTGCGGTTTACGCCCGAAACGGATCCCGAGCCCGCACAGACAGGCACCTGGGTCATCGACAATGTGACTGTAGCGGATTTGCGTCCCTACATTGATTGGACTCCGTTCTTTCAAGCATGGGAGATGCGGGGCAAGTACCCCGCAATCCTGGACGATCCGGAGCGGGGAGAGCAGGCCCGTCGGCTCTTGGCCGACGCCGAGGCCCTGCTGGACGAGCTGCAGATCAGCGAGGCTTTGACACCGCAAGGTTTCGTGGGCCTCTATCCTGCGCACCGCCGCGGAGACGACATCGAAGTAGCGCATGTGGCTGGTACGTTTACCCTGCACACCCTTCGCCAGCAGACGCGCAAGACACCGGGCTTGCCCAACAGGGCGCTGGCCGATTTCGTCGCGCCCGCCGACGCCGATCATCGCAGTCACATCGGGGTTTTTGCCGTTACAACGGGTCATGGGCTTAAGCCCTTGGTCGAGACCGCTGAAGCTGACCACGACGACTATCGCTCCATCTTGCTGAAAGCCATCGCGGACCGTCTGGCCGAGGCCTTTGCCGAGAAGCTGCACCAGGATGTACGTCGCACGTACTGGGGCTTTGAAAAGGGTACAATCCATTCCAGTGCGGACTTGATTGCCGAAGTCTACCAAGGCATCCGTCCTGCACCCGGCTACCCTGCGCAGCCGGACCACACTGAGAAAGAGACCCTGTGGCAGGTTCTGGGAATTGAAAAGCATACGGGTATCTCCCTGACAGAACACCTGGCCATGGTGCCTGCTGCCTCGGTGTGTGGACTGATCTTCAGTCATCCTGAATCGGCGTATTTCAATGTGGGACAGCTGGCAGCCGATCAGGTGGCCAACTATGCAGAGCGCAAGGGTCGCACCTTGAAGGACATGGAGCGCTGGCTGCAGTCCCGCCTCGGCTACGAGCCGGAAAGCTGACCCTGTTCTCCGGTGTCAGGGAGGATCTTTCCCTTTCTTCGCATCGGGTTGTCGATGGAATGCCGCGGGCTTCCTATCTTCAAACGTTCCACTGAAAAGCGTTCTGACCCCTAAACAACCCATGGACTCCATTCTCGGACTACGGACAACCCGTGTATCCACTATCGATGATTTGCGCAGCGGATCGGCATCGGCAGGTGTCCAGGTTGCCGGGATTGTCGGTTTCGCCCTCCTGACGGCGCTCGGTGCCCAGTTCCGACTGTACCTTTGGGAGGTGCCGTTCACCTTGCAGACGTTTGCCGTCTACGGTAGCGGCCTCTATCTGGGATGGCGCAACGGTCTCTTGGCACAGGGTCTGTATCTACTCCTCGGGCTCTTTCTTCCAGTATACGCAGGGGATGCTTTCGGCCCTGCCTATCTCTTTGGTGCCGTTTCGGCCGGGTATCTGCTGGCCTATCCAGTCGTTGC
>JAAZVD010000126.1 GCA_018623785.1 Bacteroidota bacterium
GGGCCGGTAGTACTGGATGCCGATGCGCTCTATGCCATCAAAGACCAGCACCAGCGGGTAGCGGATGCGTCGAAGGGAAACTGGATCCTGACGCCTCACGAGGGCGAATTATCTCGATTGGAAGCCGCCCCCGAACAGCGACACAGCCGGATAGAGCGTGTCCGCAAGGTGGCACGGACGTGGAACTGCGTAGTCCTGGCCAAAGGACAGTCCTCCATCACTGCAGCGCCGGACGGCCAGGTGATCATTAACGGATCGGGCCACCCGGCCGCCGCGACGGCGGGCAGTGGGGATGTCCTGGCCGGTGTGACCGCAGGACTACTTGCCCAGGGCCTGGAACCGTTCGCCGCCGCGGCGGCCGGCATACACATCGGTGGAACTGCCGCAGGGCAGTTCGTTCAACATGGTGCCGCTCAATCCTTGGTGGCCACCGACATCCTTGATGCCTTGCCGAACGTGCTGCGTCAGCTTTCCTGACTTCATGGGCTTTCTCACACCGCGTCTCCTCGCACCCCTTTGGACGATGTTGATCCTCGTGGCTCTCAGCCTGCCCGGCAGCAGCCTGCCGGATGCATCGTTGCTGGATTACGACAAGGCTGCTCACTTCATTCTCTTTTTCATCCTGACGCTTCTATGGCTGGCTGCCACCTATCGAGGTAGCATGGGAAGGGCATGGGGTGTGCTGACGTTGATCCTGGTCTTCTCAGGGGTATCGGAAGTGTATCAAAGCTGGTTGCCCTTCGAACGTTCGGCTGACGTTGTTGACGCAGCAGCCGATGCGGTAGGGGCCCTGTCCGGCTTTCTGCTCTGGCTTCCATTCAGAACCCCTCTCAGAGCGTGGTCGGAACGCAAAGCAGACTCATCCGTTGAGAAACCGTGAAGGACGGTGGCGGCCGGATTTGCGCGCACCTCTTTTCACTTTCTAAAGCCATCTTCCCTCCGTATACTTTCCAGCTCTGCTGATACCGTGCCCCGACGGCACCCTAGCCCAACAGAAAAATGGCTCTCAAGAAAACAGAACAGGCTGACATCAAGCGGAGATATCCGCTCTATGTCGAGATCGGAATGGTCCTTACCCTGGCCGTTCTTATTGTGGCATTCCGTCTGGATATGTCGGCGGATGCGCCGCCCGAATTTGCTCTCGATGAACAGGAAGTGGTTCAGATGGAAGAAATCCAGCAGACCCAGCAGATCGAGAAGCCGCCACCACCGCCGCGTCCACCGGTACCTGTCGAAGTCCCCAATGATGAGGTACTCGATGACGTGGATCTGGACCTCGACGTGTCGCTCGATCTCGATGACATGATCGACCTTCCTCCGCCACCACCCCCGGCTGAAGATGAAGAAGAAGAGCCTGAAATCTTCGTTATCGTTGAGCAGTCTCCCGAGTTGATTGGCGGATTGGCAGGTCTGCAGAAAAAAATCCGCTACCCCGAGATTGCCAAGAAGGCCGGCGTGGAGGGACGCGTATACCTCCAGTTCGTTGTTGACGAGCAAGGCAACGTTCACGACCCCATCGTTACCCGCGGCATTGGCGCCGGATGTGATGAAGAGGCCATTAGGGCCATCATGGATGCCAAGTTCAAGCCGGGAAGGCAGCGTGGCAAGGCCGTGAAGGTGAAGATGTCGCTGCCAATCACGTTCAAGCTCAGGTAATGAGCTGAGCGACAAGAAGAATTCAAAAGAGGGGCGGTGCGCTGTGCGCACCGCCCCTCTTTTCGTTCAGGCGTGCGTAACATTCCGCCTTCGCACCCGAGCCAAGCACATCCAGCCGGTACGCGTTGTACCTTCCAGGGTACACACGTCAACTACAGTATCATGGCCTACGACATCCAGCGCGTCCGCAGCGCTTTCCCTTCCCTCGCTGAAACCGACAGCGGACAAGCACGCATCTATTTCGACAATCCGGGCGGCACCCAGATCTGCCAGCGTTCCATCGACCGGATGAACGAGTACCTGATCCGGGCCAACACGAACACCCATGGTCCCTTCCGTACGTCCATGATGACGGATGCGTTGATCCATGAGACCCACGCGGCATTGGCGGATTTTGTAGGCGCGGAGGATCCGGGCGAAATCGTGTTCGGCCAGAACATGACTACGATTACGCTGCACCTCTCGCGATCGCTGGCCCACACGCTGAAGGAGGGGGATGAAATCGTAGTCACGCGCATGGATCATGATGCCAACATCAGTCCCTGGCTGCTGGTGGCACGCGACAGGGGCTGCACGGTCCGTTGGATTGACTTCGACCCGCAGACGTATCGACACGACGAAGCCTCCGTTGACGCGGCCATCACCGACAAAACTCGCATCGTGGCAGTCGGATATGCCTCAAATGCCATCGGAACAGTCAACGATGTGGCCTCGATCGCAAAAAAAGCCCACGCCGTGGGTGCACTCGTCTTTGTCGACGCCGTTCAGTTTGCTCCACACTTCGTGACGGACGTAAAGGCCGTTGGATGTGACATGCTGGCCTGTTCGCCCTATAAATTCTACGGCCCACACCAGGGCATGGCCTGGGCTCGGCGCGACTTGCTGGAATCGTTGTCGCCCTACAAAGTCCGCCCGGCGGACGACACGCTGCCCAGTCGTTTCGAAACCGGCACCCAGTCCCATGAGGGCATGGCGGCCACACTTGGCGCCATTGAGCACTTTGAATGGATGGGGCAGGAGATGGGCGCTGGCGGCATCACACGGCGCGAGCGCATTGTTTCAGGGTTTGACGTCATGGTCGACTACGAGCGGGACCTGTGCAAACATCTCCTTGACGGATTACTGGCTATCCCCGGCATAACGGTGCATGGACTGACGCGGGACGAAGACCTGGCAGACCGCGTCCCGACCGTCGGCGTGGTCAAGAAGGGTGTGCATCCGGATACGCTGGCACAGCGCCTGGCCGACGCCAACATCTTTACCTGGCCCGGTCATTATTATGCCATCGAGGTCATCGAGCGACTCGGATTGACTGAATCCGGAGGGATGCTGCGTATCGGACTGGGGCAGTACAACACCCGCGAGGAGGTGGACGCCCTCTTGAACGTGCTTGACGCCTGAGTGATTAGAGGGCGATAACGCCTTCGACCTCTCCGGCTGCGCGATAGATGGCAACGACCTCATCGCTGTTTTCCACGCGAATGTGCATGGTCAGGCTGAGATAATTGCCCTTGGACGAAGCTTTTACATCGATAGAGTGGTCACTGAAGAGGGCTTCCAATTCACTGAGACCGGCTTTAGGTACGATGAACTTGAACAGGTAATGCACCGGCCACTCGTTGTTGGCATCGAGTAGCTGTTGGAAATTGCTCCACCAATTGGGATCGGACAAGGGAAGTTTTTGAGGAGCCATGGGCGTTCCGCTTCATCGTCATCGGAAAAGAATCGGTAGTATTCGTTGCGCCCTTGGATGGTTTCGTGAATCACTGACGCAGGCTCGTACGTATCTTGAGTATGTCGTTTCGTCCACTTGCCTGTCTACTGCCATGCTTCCTGAATGGGCTCCCAACATCCACCCGATGATCGTCCACTTTCCGATCGCGCTGCTGTTTGTGGCGGCCCTGGTGGATACCCTGGGAATGATCCTACGGTCGAATGACTTTATCCGTAAAGGTGCCTTCAGCCTGTACCTACTGGGGACGCTGGGTGTGGTTGCGGCCTACTTCTCCGGCGAACAAGCCGCAGACTCCGTTTTCCTGACTACCGATGCCAACGCCCTCCTGACCGAGCACTCTGATCTGGGTCACTACACGCTTTACTTTTTCGGGGGCTACGTCCTGATTCGCCTTCTGATGTTCGGATTGAATCTGGAGTCAAGGGTTGCCTGGCGCGGCATCGTTTGGATTATCGGCTTGGTGGGAATCGGCTTGACCACGGTGACGGCTGACCATGGCGGTGAACTGGTGTACCGCTATGGTGCAGGCGTCCAGGCGGCCCAGTCCGAAGCGCCGGTATTCTCCCTTCCTGATTCCAGTGAAACCCCCGGCCCGGTCATGAATGACGGAGGTGGATGGACCTTCAAACCCACTCGGGCAGCGGCATGGATGGGCGACATGATGGTGTACGGCAATCAGAAAGGCCTGCGGCCCGCGCTCCTGGACGGCGGGGAGCGGGGTGATGTCCTTGGATTGACCGTGAGCGGCGATCCGGTCATGCTGGTCTTCGACCACACTATGGCCTCGGTTCAAATTGATGCTGTCATGAATCTCAATGCCTTCGAAGGCACGATCATGTTCGTGACACACGTGCAGGATGCCGACAACTACTACTTCACGTCCTTCTCGAACGAGTCTATCCGTCAGGGTATGAGCGAATCGGGAGATCTGATCCTGATGGATGACCAACCCTACACGCCCGAAGGCTGGGTTTCCTACCGGGCCGTAGCCGACCAGACGCACTTCCGGGCGTATGCCGATCAGAAGCTCATTGCCCATGGGCACGGGGATGATGGCGGCACGGGACCGGTCGGCATCCGCCTGAACGGCAACGGGACCGTATTGATTGATTATATCCAGACCGCATCCCTGCGCGCAATGCCCGGCGGGATGGATCATTGATCACGGCTAGCGACGCAACAACCAACCAGCCCACATCCCGGAGAGCAGGGTAAGGATGCCGATACCCAGGATAGCCTCTTCCAGCCCTAAGGCGTCTGCCAGGATACCGGACAGAACGGCGCCCACGACATAGCCGCCATCGCGCCAGAGCCGGTAGACTCCCAGGGCTGAGGCGCGCCATAAGGGCGTCGAGTGGTCCGACACGACGGCCAGCAGGGTGGGATAGACAAGGGCGGTACCGACGCCCATCCCGACCATGGCTGTGGCGTACCCGAACAGGTGTTCGGTCCCCAACAGTAGAAGGATGCTCATGCCCTGCAAGAGCATTCCCACGGCAATGGGGCCCCGGCGGCCGATACGATCCGAGAGGCAACCGGTAAACAATTGTCCCACGCCCCAGATAAGTGGGTACAAAGCCAGCAACCAGGCCGTTTCCTTGCCGCCAACACCTGCCTGCAGGAAAAATAAGGGCAGGATGCCCCAGGCCAGGCCGTCGTTCATGTTGTTGACGAGGCCTGCCTGGGACGCAGCGTGTAGATGACGTTCCCGCCACGTCACCCGACGGAAAACCTCTCGCCATGTGGGTGCTTCGGCTTCGTCCATACCTGCGTCCCGCTCCTGCTCGTGCGCGACGTGATCCATCGTGTCGCGAACGAAAAAGAGGGACAACAGCAGACCGCATGTGGCCAGGCCGATACCCACAAAGAACGTGAGATCTTCATTACCTGCGGCCAACCAGTATCCCGAAACCAGAGCCGCCAGGGAGACAGCCGCGTATCCGGCGCTTTCGTTGATGCCAAGGGCCAGGCCACGCTGTCGCGGCCCGACCAGATCAATCTTCATGACGACGGTCATGGTCCAGGCGAACCCCTGGTTCAGCCCCAGCAGTGCATTGGCTGCCACGACCCAGGCCCACGATGGCGCCCACATCAGGAGAAGCGGCACGGGCAGCCCCAGCGCCCAGCCC
>JAAZVD010000127.1 GCA_018623785.1 Bacteroidota bacterium
CGTCAAAAGATGATGCGTATCCTTACTTCCGTGCTGTTCCTTGCGCTGTTGGCAGTCATCGGATGTGACAGTGCAGACACCCTCGAGCAGGACGTTGCCAAGGTTCAAGTGCGTCTTGACGTGGAAAATCTACCGCCGCTACAAGATGGATTCACCTACCAGGCCTGGGCGCGTGTCGGTGCCGAGACCCATGGGTCAGACCCCTTCAACGTAACCGAAACGGGGTCCTTTCTCAATGAGGCAGGCCAGATCATTCAGAACGTAATCGTCTTCCCCGTGGATATATCGGAGGCCAGGGAGATCTATGTGACCATCGAGGAAAAACGGGATTCAGATGCGCAGCCATCCGGTACCGTGGTGCTGGCCGGGGATGTCACGGAATTCGAAGCTGCATTGAGCGTCGCACATGAGCGGGCTTTGGGGACGATGTTTGATAATCAGTCGGGTACGTTCATGCTGCTCAACTGGATGAGCGGTGCTTCTCCCGACGAGACGTCTGGACTATGGTTCATCGGTGGCAGCCGCGCGGCTCCAAGCGCAGGCCTGTCACTACCGCCGCTTCCCGAGGGGTGGGTCTACGAGGGCTGGGTGGATCTTGGAGGGAGATTGGTTTCCACAGGGCCATTCAGGGAAAACAGCACGCATGACTTGCAGCGGTTGTATTCCGATACCGACACCCCTCCGTATCCCGGCGAGGATTTCCTGGAGAACGCTCCGGAGGGGGTGAACTTCCCTCTGGACCCCGCAGGGGCTACTGTTCGTGTGAGCGTTGAGCCGTTTCCCGATGATACCGAGCAGCCCTATGGCATCTTCGTGCTTTCCGGCACCGTACCGTCAAGTCCGGTTGCTGCAACCCCCTATATACTCCAGGCTGATATGGTAGCACCTGTGGGCACGGCTATCCTGTTTTGAGAGGGGTGCTGAGAGAGGCTGTCTCGCTGCGGCATCAGCTCACAGGCGCGTCTCTGCTGCTGCGCTTGCGACGGTCTCTGGCCGCACCGCGAGCCTTTCGAAGCTGACGCTCTGCGGAGGTATACGCCAACTGGATGGCCTCGGGAATCAGGGAGGACTTTTGGGAGGCGGAGATGTTATCAGGCTTGTGGTACAAGGTCAGGGTGGCGTCGTACTCGTTGACCGTGGGCTTACCAGACAGTTGCTTGATGGATAAATGTGCACCGGTAATATCCGCGTGTCCTTTTTCCAGCTTTTCCAAGCGGGATACGATCCAAGCCTGCGTGGCTTCTGAGATCTGAAGGTGATCCAAGTGCATTTCGAGGTTGATGGCCATGAGCGTACTCCATTCCAAGTGAATGCGGTGACGAAGGCCCCATCATCAAGGGCTCTTGTAGACAGTTAATCATCGACAACCCGGAGACTTGTCAGGAAATGCCGCACAGTCATGACGGGGAAGCCCGCCTCAGCGGGAGGCCATCGCTTCGTACTTGCGTCGCAGGTAGGCCATCCATGGGCCTGCGCTCACGTCGGCTCCGGTCGATGCCGTCAATATCTGGCTGGCGGTACGCCTGCGACCCCACTGGTGCACGTTCTCCCGTAACCAGGAAAGCAGTGCAGAAAAGTCTCCATGGCGAATGTGATCATCGAGGTCAGGAAGGGCTGCATAAGCCGCGTCGAAGAGCTGCACCGACATCAGGTTGCCGAGCGCGTAGGTCGGGAAGTAGCCGATGGCGCCAAGCGACCAATGAATATCCTGCAGCACACCTTCGGCATCGTTCAAGGGTCTGACGCCCAGCCAGGCCTCCATACGATCGTTCCATTCCCGCGGCAGATCGGAGACGGCTACCTTGCCCGCAATCATCTGCTGCTCCAACTCAAAACGCAGCATGATGTGCAGGTTATAGGTTACCTCATCGGCTTCGACGCGGATGGTTGACGGACTGACCGCATTAATGGCCCTGTAAAAATCATCCAACGACACGCCCTGCAACGCGGCGGGGAAAGCCTCCTGTGCCTGTGGAAAAGCATATTCCCAGAAGGGTAGGCTGCGCCCAACCAGGTTCTCCCACATTCGGGACTGTGATTCGTGCATGCCAAGCGAGGTCCCGTCAGCCAAGGGTGTTCCCTCCAACGCAGGGTCGATTCCTTGCTCGTAGATGGCATGCCCGGCTTCATGAAGGGTCCCGAAAAAGGCCGGGTTGAAGAACCGCTTTTCCAGCCGGGTGGTAATGCGGACATCCGAAATAGAGAAGGATGTCGAAAAGGGGTGGGCAGATACGTCCTGTCGGCCGCGGTTCATGTCATATCCGATACGCTCGGCCATTTTCAGCCCGAAAGCCCACTGCGCATCTTCCGGGTACTCACGATGAAGCGGTCCCTCGCAGGCAACGCCTGTCTTTCCCATTTCCTTGGCAAATGGTACGAGTTGCGAGCGAACCTCCTCGAATACCTCGCTTACCTGACGCGTTGTGGCTCCCTCCTCGTACTGGTCCAGCAAGGCATCGTAGGGCTGATCTTCGTAGCCAAGGGCCTCGGCATGCTGGATGCACAAGTCCACAATGCGCTCAAGATGGGGAGCAAACGTCGAAAACGTGTCGGTTGATCGGGCTTCCTGCCACGCACCTTTTGCGCGCCCTGCGGCCTCGGCCATGGCAGCAATCAGGGAGGATGGTACCCTCGATGCCTTTTCGATATCCCTTCGCACCACCCGGATCAGATCCGCATCCAGCTCTGAGACGGGGCCGGCCGCCTCCAGCAGGGTAGTGGTTTTGTCGGAGACGAGCAGTTCATGCGCCAGGGACCGCAGGGTAGCCACTTGCTGCGAGCGCGCCTCGGCTCCCCCGGCAGGCATGTGGGTTTCCATATCCCACTCCAGGACGGCAGCGGCCTGATTCAGGTGGGTGATACGTGCCAGACGTGTTCTGAGGGATTCCATCGCACTTTGTCGTTGATCGGAGAAGGGTCACCTTTGATGCACGGATACCTCGAAGGTTCTGTCGGTTATGTCCGGACATGTCCTACATGGTGAGCAGGTTTTTGCTGTACTGCCCATGTGCTCTTACCGCACACGAAGCAGTGGGATGTTCGGTTGTCAGGGTGGCTTCCACCGCCGTAGGGTATGAGTGGGGGCGGACCGTCTCGCGTTCTGACGTCCGAATCCCCGATACACTCCACACGAAGGCACCATCATGAAAACCTTTCGCATCCTCGTTCCCACAGATTTTTCCGACAGTGCTCTCCTGGCATTGGAACACGGCATCTTTCTGGCCAAAAAATTCGAAGGTGAACTGGTCCTCCTTCATGTGGCCGAGTTACCTACCATCACTATCCATGATTTCCCCTCAGACTTGTTTGATCTGGCTCGGGAGGCGGGCATGGATCGAATGGGCGAATTACTGGATGAGCAGGAAGTCGTATTGCCTCCGGTAAAGAGGGTAGTGCTTTCGGGGACGCCCGCTGAGCCGGCCGCTGACGTCATCGTTGATTATGCAAAATCCAACGATATAGACTTCATCGTCACGGGCACCCATGGCCGCCGCGGGGTACGCCGGCTGTTCCTGGGGAGCGTCACCGAAGAAGTCGTACGTTGCTCTCCATGCCCCGTCCTGACCATGCGTACCCACAAGGAAGCCTGGTCCTTGCCAAGGGCCGATCGCATTCTAGTTCCAGTGGATTTCAGCGCCGCAACCCGCCAGGTAATCGGTGCGGCCTCGCGTATCGCGGAACACTACGATGCTGCCATCACTCTGGCCCACGTGGTCAACCTGGACTACTACCCTTACTATGGATTTGGATCAGACGCTTTTCCGGAGATCAGGAAGAGCATGATAGAAGCCAGCGAGGCCAAGCTGACGGAGCTTGCCGCTGAGTTGCAGGCGGCGGGTCTGGTTGTATCCTGGAAAACCATCAAGGGGCATCCTGCCGTGGCCCTTCGGCAGTTGGCCGAGGAGACTGACACCGATCTGATTGTCATCGGGTCCCATGGGCGCTCCGGCTTCGATCGGGCCATGGTGGGCAGCGTTTCCGAGAAAGTCCTGCGTTCCGCCCACTGCCCTGTCATGGTCATAAACACAGGCGATGACAGTGAACAGTGGAGCGTCTCAGCCTGAGTCAGGGAGCCGGCCGCTGTCATCGGCACGTGCCTGTGCGGCAGGCTAGGGTGGGTACGCGAGTGGGTTGGGAGCGGTGAAAAATCGATGATTCAGCGCTCAGTGGTCGAGGAAGCATCCCCGGGACCCGTCGGCGGGTTGATTCAGGGTGGTATGCGGCGTAATTTTTTCGTTCTGCGGCACGCCTTTTGTGCGTCACAGGCCAATGTAGCTCAGCTGGTAGAGCAGCTCACTCGTAATGAGCAGGTCAGCGGTTCGAGTCCGCTCATTGGCTCCACGGTTCCTACAGCGCAAAGCGCCCCTCCTGGTTACAGGAGGGGCGCTTTTTTGTGGCTGCGCGTCACGTTGGGCAAACCGCAATGGGTGGGGGACACTGGTCAACCCCATCAGGCTGTTTCACAAGGCAGATGGCTTATTCAGGTCACTTAGCGGCAGCAGGGGACGTGATCAGGTTCCACTCACATGCAAGCTCACGCATGTGGGTCTGAGTGACCTGATGGAGGTACTCGAAAATATTACGGTGCTGGGCTAGGTATTCCGCCCGCGTCGTGCCCGGGACAACTTTTCGAAACGCTTCAAAGTGCGTATCGATGTCTGATGTGTGTGCGTACATCGTGGCCTTGAGGCGAAGCTGCACACCTTGCTGCATGGCACCGGCAAGCGAGTGGGTCATTTTGCCTTCCCGCACGTATTTCTGGGTCAGCGGTGTCAGTTTGTGAGTAACGGCATGATCCAGTAAACCAGTCAGGTCAACATGGCTGAGGTCAGCCTCATCTTGACATGATTTCTCCTGTGCCCGCAATAACGCATTCAAACTGGCTCGATATGCCAAAGCGATGGTGCTCAGCTTGATTCCTGCCGTCCACTCCAACCGCGTTCTCATCAGATTGGCGACTGCGGTCAGAGCAGCCTGGGGAGTGTGACGGCCTTTCATGGCCGGCAGAAGTACTGCTGCCAATTCATCTGCGGTGGGAGAGGACCAGCACAGCCCGGTAGTATCCTTGCACACTACAAACCGATGCTTACCTCGAGTTACCAGCGTCAATGTTGGGTCATGGGATATCCAGCGCTTGAACGTTCTGATGATCTTGGCAAGCGATGGGTCAATCGTACGGTGGTACGCAAAAAAGGCGTCTTGGAGAACGGAACCGATCATGCGTTTTACCTCCTCCTGCAGCTGCCTCTCGCTCAACACGGCCAAGTCCAGATAGCCGCAGAAGTAGCGTTGCAATTCAGGCAACGTACCGTCGGCGTGTTGTTCGAAGAGGGGAGCCAGAGCATCCGTCGCCAGATCATCCAGGCGGGAAATACCAAGTTCAGCCATCAGGCGCACGGCCTTGCTGTTGAAGCGGAGCTTCGTGGCAGCTTCGCGCTGGCAGTAGAGGAAAAATTGATTGGTGGAATGCCGCGTTGGTGCC
>JAAZVD010000005.1 GCA_018623785.1 Bacteroidota bacterium
AAAAGAGAAGATGAGGCCGATGAGGCTCAGGATAACCAGGTGGCCGGCCGTCAGGTTGGCAAACAATCGGATGGCCAGTGCGATGGGCTTGGTAAAAATGCCCAGGATCTCGACCGGCATGAGGATCGGCTTGACGAAGGCTGGGATCCCGGGAGGCCACAGAAGGTGCATCCAGGAATCTTTCGTACCGCCCAGCTGCGTCAGGACAAACGTAAAGGTGGCCAGAACAGTCGTGACCATCAGGTTGGACGTAGCCGTCGCGCCGAAGGGCACAAGACCAAGCAGGTTACAGGTCAGGATGAAGAAGAAAGCCGTCAGTAGATACGGCGTGTACTTCTCAGCCTTATCCCCCAGGTTCGGACGCGCAATGTCGTCACGAACGAAGATGATCAGCGTTTCGAACAGGTTTTGGAAAATGCCCTTAGGTGCGGTGTCCCGGCCCTGTCCGCGGCTGTACATACCAGCCATGCGGGTCATGATAAGCACCACCACCAACATGCCCAGCCACGCGAAGACGAGGTGTTTGGACAAGGACAGGTCCAAGACAACATGACCACCTCCCGGCGGCACGAGGTGGCCTTCAAGCTGGGCCAACGTGATACCGGCGTACGGACCCGCTTCCTGGACGTGATTGTCGGCGGCGTGTGCACCCTCCTCAGCGTATGCATCGCCCTCATCGCCCTTGGACTCAATTTCGGCTACCCAGCCGCCCTCAAGTATAGCGGCAGCTGTGGAGCGGAAAAGTTCGAGCCCGTACGAGCCATCTTCGTGCTGCACGACAAAAATGCGCGGCAGCTGCAGCTTCCCAATCGGCGTGAAGTCCAAGTAATACGCGTTGGCACTGTGATGCAACGCATCCAACTCTCCATCCTCTGCAGCGAGCGCAGCGGAAGGCATCGCAGCAAGGGCGATGGCGGAAAGAAGCAGGAATGCTGATGCTCGTTTGATCATCGGTTGGTCCGGCGTTCATGCAGCGGTGTCGCCCTCTCGGACGAGCGTCTGCTGTTGTCGGTGCAGCGTAACAATTTCTATGGTCATTCCGATCATGAACACAACGAAGAATCCCAGCAGGAATGCCACGGTGTGGATCGGCACAAAAACCAGTATCAGGGTCAAAATGAAGAGCGCCACGAGCATGCGGGCAACCATGCCCCCCATGACGATTACCATGAACGTCTGCCGTGAGGACCTCAGGGCGACGCGCCCCAAGAGGTAGGCGACTGCGCTGTATGCGACGGCGAGACCTGCGCCGACAAGGGCGCCTGTGAGGATGCCATCACTCATATCGGCAGTGCATTATCCCGATATCCTCGGGCGTTGGTTCAGGGACGGGAAAACTACGGCACCCACCTCCCGTCGGTCGCGGGGGAGGGGTGAATAATGATTGAAGGAATGCATCGGAGGGGTGAAAAGTAGATGAACCGGCCTTGGCCCACTTGCTAGGCCTCGGGTTTGTCCTGCTTGCCACGCTCTCCCATGACTTTTGCCAATCGAATGACCTGGAAGAAAAATGCTACCATGCCAACCACGCTTCCCACGATCAGGAATACCGGTGCTGTTCCTTGCCATCGATCGACCAACCACCCAAGACCCACGTACAACGCCATGGTGGACGCAAGTTGGATGCCTATCCCAAGGTGCGGAGCAACGTCACCCAGACGATGTCGCCATTCGTGGGGCTGATCAGTCATCCGTAACCAGTGAGAACGAGCTTTTCTTGGTTGCCTTTCCGTCCGCCGGCAGCGTTCTCGGTGTTGGACGCACATTCTCACCGGATTGTAGGGCCGCAGCACGCTTCGGATCGAGCTGACCCATCCGGCAAGTGCCATCGATGACGGCCCCCTCCTCGACAATCAGTCGCGAGGTCTTGATCGTACCCTCAATGCGCGCCGAACCTTTCATCACTAAACGACCGGAGATCACAATGTCGCCCTTGAGCGAGCCCGCTACGTCTGCGTCCGTCGCATGCACCTCCCCTTCAACGTGCCCCTCCGGCGCGATGATAGCTTTTCCCTTCACCTTTAGGGTGCCCTTCAGCGTGCCGTTTATGCGGATATCCGCCTCAGCCGACAGGGTGCCCTCCAGGGACGTGCCGGCCGCAATCAGGTTGATCTGAGGAGGGGTAGCGACAGTTGATTCGTTGCGTGGCATGGTCCTGTTCGTCAAAGGGAGAGGGAACTATGGCATTACCAACCCAAAACATAGGCTCTTGGATCCTGAGCCAGGCCGTTTTGCCACAGTTCAAAATGCGCATGAGGCCCGGTCGAAATTTCTCCCGAGTTGCCGGAGAGAGCTACCACTTCCCTGTCCCGAACACGATCGCCCACCTGCTTGAGGAGACTGGAGTTGTGCTTGAAGACCGTTATGTAGCCGTCTGCATGGGCAATTGCGATCACTTGCCCGCCGTCGTTCAGCCAGTCGGCAAGAATCACATAGCCATCACCGATACTGCGAATCGCACTTCCTTCTTCCAATGCGATATCAACGGCAAAGTGACCTGTTCGAGCGTCAAAGCCTCGGGTGGCAATGCCGGATACCGGTGGAAGCACCGGAAAGGACAAGGCGGAGAGGTACGCGCTCGAGGGAACGGAGGAGGGAGGCTGCGCGGGGCGCAACACGCCCAGCTGGTCGAATCGGAAGGCCGGCTGCTGGTGTTCCTCCCAGTCATTAGTCCCGACTGGAAGTGGCATCGCCTGCAGGTCGGCTGAGGGTGTGGGGACCGACTCCTCAGTTCTTTCCGACAGTGAGCCGGGGAGGGCGTTGCCGAGGAACGTATCCCTCAGGCGGGAAACGTATTCGGTTTGGATTCGGAGGGAGTCCTCGAGAGCATTGAGCCGGATCTGGTTCTCAACAGCTGATCGACGCATCTCCAGTGAGCCGTATCCAGGGAGTGAGTACCGGATCGGGGTCAAGAGCAAACCGGCCAGTAAAAGGACCACGGCAATGCAAACAACGCCTGCCATTCGCCACATCACCCGACCCGGCTCAACGGTAAACGAGCGCGGCTGCTCCATATGGTCCTTGTCCATCACGATGACCGTGATGGTCCGACCCACGTTACGCATGAATTCAGAAAGAAGCCCGAGCATGGAATTAAAAATCGCTCTCCAGAAGCTGGATTCGGCGAAACAGCACTCCCTTGAATCGGTTCCTCGCGACCGACTGGATTTGACCAATGGAAGGAGTCGGCGTATATTTGCAGGCTCCCGTTTTCTCTCGAAAGACACCACACACCGGCACGTACAGCCATGCCACAGCACAAATCAGCCATCAAGCGCGTCCGTCAGAACGAACGACGCAATATCCGCAATCGCGCCTCCCGTAGCAAAATGCGGACGTTGATGAAAAAACTGCACGCGACGGAAGATGCCCAGCAGGCCTCCGAGATGTTGAACGATGTCAAGTCCTACCTAGACAAGATGGCCGCTCGGAACATCATCCACAAGAACAAGGCGGCCCACTACAAGAGCCAGCTCGAAAAGCACGTCAACGCCCTGGGCTAAGCGACTTTCCATCTGGGCATCCACTTTGGTTCGGATTGAAATCGGTGGCTTGTTTTTGCCAACGACGGCCAAGGAAATGCCGGGTTTTTATCGCACAACTACTATATTCGCAGGGTTCCGAACCCCGGATCTTTCACAACCCCACGCTCCTGACATGACGAAACGCATCTATTCCCACTCTTTCGTGCTGGCCCTGCTGGTAGCTGGCCTGACCATGACCGGCTGTAAAAGCGTGCCTGTCGACATCATGTCGATGACGGCTCCTGATAGCCTGCAAACCAATCAAAACGGTTCTTTTGCCGTTGAAACCAACGCGGATGCCAAGCAGCCGGTGTCGGTCTCTTGGGAGTTTGGCGATGATGCCAGCGCTTCCGGCGCTGAAGCCTCTCACGCCTTCGCTGAGCCTGGAACGTACACCGTCACGGCCACGGCGTCGAACCGGAAGGGCAAATCGACCGACATGAGCTCCAAAACTGTCGTCGTTGTCAACCCGCCTGTACCGGCTCAGATTGTAAGCATCCGCGCAAGCGACAACACTCCTGACACCCAGACACAGGTCTCATTCTCGGCAACGGTCAACGGTGACTCGCCCCTCTCCTACGCATGGAGTTTCGGGGATGGAAGCAGCAGCAGCGATGCCATGCCAGCGCACACGTACAGCGAGCCGGGCACATACACCGTGCAACTCAATGCATCCAACAAAGCAGGGTCAGACTCCCGCTCCATGAGTGTGACCGTAGACTGGTACGAAGCGGCCATTTGTCGCGAGGTGTCAGAGCTGGGCGGCGCCTTCTTCAGCCGGAACTCTTCGGTACTTTCGGACGAGGCAAAAGCGGCGCTGGCTGACAACCTGGAGATTTTGGCCGAGTGCCCGAACATGAACGTCCGCCTCGAAGGAATCGCAGCGCCAGGCGAGCGTCGTCCACAGGAGTTGTCTGAGGACCGCGCCCGTGCAGTGGAGCAGTTCTACACCGACAATGGTGTATCGGCCACGCGTATGGTCACGGTTGGCACTGGACGTGCTGCCGATCTGTCCAGCAAGAAAGACGGGCTGGCACAGTATCGCCGCGTAGATACCATCATTGTTCGCTGACATGATTGGCTGTGCGGCAGGACCGCACCACACGTCAGATACGTGATAGATAGAAAGGGCCGCCCGGTAACGGGCGGCCCTTTCTTTTGGCCCGCGCTTTGCGCGGGCCGATCATCGTCAAAAAAGAACTTGAAAATCGCGCCATGCGGACGATAACCTTTGTTGGGCACGATTAACGTCCCATTCCTTGCGTCTACGGGCACGACCACATGCCCAGCGCACGAAGAATCAGCAACCCGGTGGTCCCCTGATGACCCTACGCCGTCACCTGTTCGTATTGGCACTGGCCATTTTCGTGGCCCTGCCCGCGTTCTCCCAGAGCAATCAGTTCAGGGACACCAGGGCGCATCTGAGCTTGGGCGCGGGCCTTTATACCTACCATGGGCCCATCGACCTGTTACAGCCGAGCGGTAAGGTCAACTTTGTGCGCGAAAGCGACCCGGGCGTATTCTTCCTCGGATCCTTTCCCATTACAAGGGACCGCTTCTATTTTCGTGGTATGCTGCTCTTTACCAACTTTAGCACTAAGGACGGTCGCCAGCTGGTTGGTACAGGCACCAACGAATTTCTGACCAAGCATCTTTTCCTATTCGAGCCTGAGATCGTCATGACCTTAAGGAAAGGCTCGAAAGCCCGGATGCTGCCATATGTTTTTACGGGCTTTGGCGCGACGACGGCTGATCTGTTTTCTGGCAAATCCAAAGGCCGCGTGGATTTGCCGAACTCCGGTATTCCCGGTCCAGAGAGAACGGCCTATCATCTTCCGATGGGTGCCGGTGTTGATATCGCATTCAATGGCTGTTGGTCCGTATTTGCAGAGGCCAGTTACCGGTGGCACATTAACTACGTATGGCGTAGCGAACGTGAATCTGATTCCCACAACAGTTCGCTCATCATGGGAGGACTGCGTGGCTGTATCAAGAGGAAACCTCTGGTAGCTCCTCCCCCCGCCCACATCCCTCCCCCCTTGACCGTCCCGGGCTACGATCCCCCATTGCCGCGCATTCCGCGGGTGTGTCTGCTCAGGGACCTGAACAGCATATACTTTCCATCAAACGAGGATGTCCTGACACCGGCTGCGAGAGTAGCCCTCGACGAAAACATCGAGGCTCTCTTACTGAATCCGACGTGCTGCCTGCAGATTGTGGGATATACCTCGGGTACCAATGCGGACATCGCTTCCTTACGACTGGCACGACAACGCGCGGAGATTGTCGCGCAGTACTATAGAGAGCATGGCGTGCCTGCCGATCGTATACAGGTCGAGGCGGAGGTTGGTCAGTTCGTATGCCCTAAAGGTGAAGATGGCAAAGGGTGCCTAGAGGAACAGCAAGTGGCTACCAACCCATTCGACTGCTCGCAACGTTTCCGTTGATGTATGCGCGACTTTTACGGCTTCGATGCACTTCGTAGGTTCCGGATGCCATGAAGTCATCGTCCACATCCCACCCGTTATCCCCTCGTGACCTTCGACGCGCCATCAAGCGAAAGGCGGAGGAACTGGGTCTGCAGGCGTGTGGCATTTCGGAAGCGCAACCCCTCGATGAAGAGGCGGATCGGCTTGCAACATGGCTGGATCGAGGATATCAAGCCGATATGGAATGGATGTCCCGGCATGGCGCCAAGCGCACTGACCCCACGCTTCTCGTCGACGGGGCACGTACGGTCGTCTCCGTCCTCCAGAGCTACTATACGCCGTTTGAGACAACCGATGATCCGGCCGTGGGCCGCATCAGTCGCTATGCGTGGGGAGATGACTACCATCTGAAACTGAAGGAGCGTCTTTTCTCGCTCATGGACTGGCTGCAGGAAATAGCTCCGGGAACGGAAGGCAGGGTATTTGTAGACTCCGCACCCATCATGGATAAAGCGTGGGCGGCACGCGCAGGTCTTGGCTGGATCGGAAAGCACAGTAACCTGATCTCCCCTCAGCATGGCAGCTGGGTATTCATCGGCGAACTGGTGGTTACCACCTTGATTGAGCCAGACAGCCCCATAGCAGATCACTGCGGATCGTGTACAGCCTGCATCGATGCCTGTCCAACTACGGCTATTGTAGAACCGTACGTAGTCGATGCCAATCGGTGTATTTCCTACACCACAATCGAATTCAAGGGCCAAGAGCCACCATCCGAAATCTCAGAGGGGCACGGCAACTGGATCTTCGGCTGCGATATATGCCAGGAAGTTTGCCCCTGGAACAAGTTCCGCACCACCAGCACAGAGCCTGCCTATCTGCCTCGCGATGGCATGCTGGGCACCCCCTTGGAAGAGTGGGAAACACTGGACCAGGAAGCCTTCAGCCGTTTTTTTCGCTACAGTCCTGTCAAGAGAACCAAGCTGACCGGCTTTCAACGGAACGTCTCCATTGCCCTACGGAACCGGGACCAATCCAGTCTTCCACACCGACCGGAAGATGACTGAAGACGGTACCGTCCTATCCATCACCTGACACCGATTTACCGATAGGACAGGTGCCGAATTGTCCGCACGAATCAGGACTACGGACGGGTGCAGAGTTTCCGGCACGAATCAGGACTGCGGAATCCTGTCCTCCTGTCGGTCTTGGCGTTCGGCCGGCACCACCAAATAAAGCCAGCCAGCGCCGGAGAGGATGGAAACGATTCCAAAAACGACCACGACCTGAACGAGCGACAGTAATTCCAATTCCAGGATGAGGCTGGCGATGAAAATGGAGATGGACTCCATTCCCATGACAAGGAGCCACTCAGTAGCAAACACACGCCCCCGGTACTGGTCCACCACGCGTTGTTGAAGCATGACCGTGGAGAAAACCCAGTTGGCTCCGCCGGCCGTATGTGCCAGCATGACGGGAATGGCGACGATGAAGGATGCCGTGAATACAGCTGCCATCCAGCCGGCCACGATGTATCCCACCCCTGTCAGCATGATGCACGTGCCGATGACCGGAGGCCACGTCCGCTCGTCCCGAAACCAAGCGCGTACGACCATTGGACCAATACCCGTTCCTACACCGCGTGCAGCAAACAGGATACCGATGGAGACCGATGCAGCCCCCGGGTTGACGGATTCTCCAAGTAGCGCCAGCATGAAAACGAGCGCACCGCCCCCCATGGCCCAAACAGCCTTTGTCGTCGCCATCCGGCGGATGGCCGGATGGCGACGGATATGGCGCAATCCGTCCACGACTTCCTGATGGGCCGAGCGCAGCAGGGAGGTTTCCGAGGATACATAGGTAAATTGGGGGATGACCGTGCGGTAGATGAACCAGGCGGAAACCACATAGCTCAAACTGTCCATGATAAAGACGGCCTCCAGCCCCAAGTACTCGACCGCAAATCCCCCGGCTGCAGCTCCAATGGCCAGTAAGACCGACCAAGTAGCCGCCATGATCGTGTTGGCCGTGACCAGGTGCTCCCGCTTTACGATGTTCGGGACGGAAGCGCTCTTGGCTGGCTGGAAAACCGATCCCAGGACAACCTGCGCCGCGGTCAGCAGGTAAATGAGAATGACCTCGGAGGGCTCGTCAACGACCAGGAACCCCAGTACGACAACAGCTCTGAGCAGGTCGGAGATAATCATCAATCTTCGCCGATTGAAGCGATCCGCCAAAATACCAGCCACAGGCGAGGCCAGGGCCCAGGGAAGCATTTTCGTGATGAAGACCGCGCCGAGCGCAAACTCGGAACCCGACAATGTCAGAATCAGGCTGTACAGGGCAATGGTGTTGAACCAATCTCCGAAAAGGGAGATGACCGTTCCTGTCCAGAGCCTCCGGAATGAAGTGTTCTCCCGGAGCAGCTCAAAATATCCGATCTGCCGGGACGAGGAGGTCATCAATCGTGCGATGGGCCGCCTTCCCGCTCGGCTGCATCCGCTTGATCCCCATCGGCTGCGGCACCCCCATCTTCAGTTTCAGGACGAAGCAATGGAAACAAGATGACATCCCGGATGGAATCGGAATTCGTCATGAGCATGGCCAATCGGTCTATGCCGATACCCAGACCGGCCGTCGGCGGCATGCCATATTCCAAGGCTCGAAGGTAATCCTCATCCAACTGCATGGCTTCAGTATCCCCCCGCTTGCCGAGGCGAACCTGCTCCTCAAACCGCTCGCGCTGATCGTCGGGGTCGTTGAGTTCGGAGAATGCATTGCAGATTTCTTTGCCGTTACATATTGCCTCGAATCGCTCGACCAATCCGTCCTTCGAACGGTGCTTCTTGGCCAGCGGAGACAGCTCAACCGGATAGTCGGTAATGAACGTTGGCTGAATGAGATGCGGCTCTACGAAGGCACCGAAAATCTCATCGATCAGCTTACCTGCACCCATGGATTCATCGGTATCCAGACCCAGCTTCTGCGCTATGGCAGCCAATTCATCCCGGCTTTTGCCAAAGAGCTGTTCGCCTGTTTTCTCTTCGATAGCATCGAACAGGGGCAGTCGTTTCCAGGGCGCCTTGAAGTTGATAGTATGCTCACCTACCTGCAACTCGGTCGTCCCGTGCAAGGCCAGCGCCAGATGCTCAACCATTTCCTCGACGAGCGCCATCATCCACGCGTAGTCTTTGTAGGCCACGTAGAGTTCCATCATTGTGAACTCCGGATTGTGGAAGCGCGAGAGCCCCTCATTCCGGAAGTCCTTGGAAATCTCGTACACGCCGTCGAATCCACCCACAATGAGCCGCTTCAGATACAGCTCGTCTGCAATACGCATGTAAAGCTTCATGTCCAGCGCATTGTGGTGCGTCGTGAACGGTCGTGCAGCGGCCCCACCATACATCGGTTGCAATACGGGCGTTTCCACCTCCACGTAGCCACGCGCATCCAGAAAGTGGCGCATGGCCGTAATCATGTGCGCCCGCTGCCGGAACGTATCCCGCACCTCGGGATGAACCACCAGGTCCACATACCGCTGCCGATAGCGGAATTCTTTATCAGTGACTTCATTCCAGGTTTGACCTTCGGTCTCCTTCACAATGGGAAGCGGGCGCAGTGCCTTGGCCAATACCTGCAGCTTTTCGGCATGGACGGAAATTTCCCCGACCCGCGTACGGAAGACAAAACCCTCGATGCCCACGATGTCACCGATATCGAGCAGTTTTTTGAATACCGTGTTGTAGAACCCTTCTGGAAGGTCATCCCGGCTTACGTAGATCTGGATCTTGCCGGATTCATCCTGAAGGTGGAAGAAGGCCGCCTTGCCCATGATGCGGCGAGACATGATCCGGCCTGCTACGGAAACAGTCAGTTTCTCGGCTGCTTCTCCGTCCTCTCCGGGGACGTGTTTGGTCTCATCGAACGCAGCAAGCACGTCGGCTGCGTGGTATGACACATCCCAGGAATAGGCATACGGATTGACGCCTGCCTCTTCCATGCGAGCCCGCGCCTCACGGCGGACCTGCTCCTGCTCGGTATAGACTCTGCTCATGGTCGGTGCCTCACTTGCCAGGCTCGTAGTCGGGCAGCGGAGTAACCGTCATTTCAATGCGCTCCAGCGGCATATCGGCCAGTCGTGGATCGCCCTGTCCTGTCGAGCGGGGTGTCGGAGCCGATGCAATGGCGTCCAGCACATCGAATCCTTCCACCAGTTCGCCGAACACGCTGTATTGCATGTCGAGCCATGGTGCACCGCCTTCCGTGGTATAGATCTCCCGCTGCTCGTCCGTGTAGGAAAAGCCTCCTCCGATGGCTTGGTTTATCTGCATCTCGGCCTGCGTCAACGCAGCCTCCGGCAACGGCTGGCCCTGTACGATGTAGAATTGCGATCCGGAAGAGCGTCGCTCCGGATTAACCTGATCGCCTTGCCGTGCTGCGACCAGCGCCCCTCGGCGGTTGATCAGGGCCGGGGTGATTTCAGCCTCCAGCGTATATCCGGGACCACCCATTCCGTCGTTGTACGGATCGTCGTCTTTGGAATTCGGATCTCCGCCCTGGATCATGAAGCCGGAGATGATCCGGTGAAACGTGGATCCATTATAGAACTGCTCTTCGGCCAGTTTGCGGAAGTTGTCCCGATGGATGGGTGTTTCATCATAGAGCTTAACGACCAGCCGACCTGCGGAGGTGTCAATTGCGTAGTAAGAGGCCATGGGATCGGATGGTTGCGCACATCCTGGCACGAAAGTCAGGAAGAGTAGTGCGACAAATACGGAATAAAGAAGCTGCTTCATGGCAGTGGGTGCCGTGTTGCTGTACAATCGGAGGCGTATGGCTGCGGCGGAGTGCTGTTCCGTCCGAACAGGCCCAATCTACATCATTGACGGTCAATTCACGCCGCTTCCTGCGTCCGGGACAGCTTTCAGCCATCCAGATAGCTGCGGGCCTGCTCCAGCAGAACATTGTAATGCTCCCTGAGGAGGCGCTGCGTCAATGCTGTCAGATCCCGGATGGCTGATCCTTTTTGCTGCTGTTTGACCAAGACCGAAAGCTGATCGATGCTCTCTTCGAGAATGTGTGTGGCTTCAGAGAGTGCAAACCACCATGACGATTCCTGCTTTGCCGCAACCTTCTCAAGCGATACCTGTCGGGGAAGCAGGGTTCCAAGAGCTTCAATGAGCATCGACAGCTCCGAACGCATCTGTTCCAGCTGAGTCTGCTGTGCCAATGAAATGGCCGCGCCGTGGGCCGTTTTCTCTGCCGACAGCACGCGATGCAAGACGCTGCCGACAACCGTTACCACGGAAATGAACCGGGCGTCGGTGGACTCTACCCGCTCTACAATGACCCGGATACGCCCAAGGGCATCATTTCTGGCTTCCATCAAGCACCTCCATCGCTTGGAGGTGCGACTTCGCGCGCCACTACATCAAGCATGGCTACCGCCTCTTCCGTCGAGAGCCGACCCGATCGCATGGCCACGTGTACGGTCTCCGTGATGACGGCCGCATACATGGGAAGCAAGTGCTCGGCATGCACCTGCAACGCCCTGAGATGCTCATGGACCGTGTTCAGATCCCCTCGCACTACTGGACCCGTAAGTGCTGCCTCGGCACCCAGAGCCAGGGCATTCTCGATACTCTGACGTGCCAACGGACCGAGCGCATCACGGCCTCCTTGAGCATCAGCGGTGGCCCGCTCCCACAATTCAATGGCAGTAGCCAGCATAGCAATGGCATGGTTACCTGCTGTTACCGCCGCGGCGTGATACAGGGCCTTACGGTCCGAGGGAACGACGACGGCCGTAGCCAAAAGGTCATCGGCAATATGCCGACCTACCTTGAGCGCCTCCTCGGAACCCTCGATGCCGATTGTAATACCGCGAAAGCGCTCTTTACCCTCTTGCCCGGTAAAGGTCTGTAATGGATGAAACGAGCCCGTGTGAGCCCCCAAACCAGCCAGATCCTCCAGAATCGCAGCGGAATGGACACCAGACGTATGCAAGACCACGTGTCCCACTTTGAGGAGACCATCGGCAAGGACTGCAGCCACCGATCTCAGAGCGTCGTCAGATACGGCCAGAAACACCACGTCGCTCGCGGGAAGGGGCTGCGATCCAAGTATCGCAACCGAATCGATGCCAAAGAGCTGGGCACAGTGCTCCATTGCCTCTGTATTGCGTCCCATCATAGCCCGGCACGTCATACCCTGTTGTACCAAAGCGCGGGTCAGGGACCGTGCAAGGGCGCCGGTTCCAACCACAGAAAACGAGTCCAGCCACCTCGAATCCTGCGATGGTATTCCCATCGATGGCAAACCGGCTTCCATCTCAACGACGGCCGATCAACGCACCGGCAAAACCAGGAGTCCCGGCCTGGGGAAACCGCAAACCTCGAATGGCTACTTCATTGGCACGGCGATAGGTCGATGCCATCATAGCCACGAGGAGCGGGCCCTTGCCCTCTACCTTAATACCCTCTTCCCGGTTGAGGAGCGACATCATACCCGGAATATCCAATTCGGTCAGTAGATGTTGAAATTGCTCCATCCCGTCATCTGTTGCTTCCAGGATATCGACACAGGCCACGACAAGCATGCGACGATTTGCCATCACTTCGCCCACAGCTTGCCCCAATTCCTGGCAGAATTCTGGGGTCTCGGCCCCCATTACCAACGGAACCACATTGAAGCTGCCAAGCGTCCTCTGAAGAAAGGGCAAATTGATATCGAGCCCGTGATGCAGAAAGTGGCCTCGGTCGTCGAGGAAGATATCATCGTCCTCATCACAGAGCTCGTTACGGATCTTGTCATCAACCTTGACCTCCCCTAATGGGGTCTGGTACGCGTCGAGTGAACAGACCGTAATCCGCTTGAAGGCCTCGCCGGAATTGGCGGCAACCGAGAGCACCGTATCAATGTCTGCCGATGGAAGGGACCGATACACATCGGCGGCCAGCGGAGCCCCTTCGAAGTGATCAGATCCGGGAACGATGACGGACATGACCCGAAAATCGACGGGCTTGGAATCCGACTCGGCGAGCAACGAACCGATCTGATTATCGAGCGGCAGGCGTTGCGTGGCGTAGGTTAACGCACTCGTATGTGTCATGAGGCTGTTTCATGCGATGCGTCGTCGTCAACACGGCACGTTTGGGTGAACCGGGCTGCGCGGTGCATCACCAGCGGTAAGGGATGATTGACGGAAAAGTAGGGCGCACGAGACTGCGCTACAACCAATTTTCTAAGCCGAGATGGTCAAGCCGATCCGAGTCGTCCCCTTCCATTCAGGACCAATCATCAGATAGCGTCCCCCTGAGCTGCCACATGGGCATTGAAGTCCGCTTTGGGATTTTGTTTTCGTTTCTCGGCAAACGCTTCGATGCCAAAAATGTCACCCAGCGCCGTGCCGGTCCGAAGCCGCCCTGTCAGGTCTTCCTCCTTTGTCAGCGTCTCCTCAGCCTTTGACAGTATCGCCGGCAGATCGGTAGCGTTCAAGACGATCAACCCGTCATCGTCCCCGACCACCCACTGGCCCGGATAGACCTCCGTATCACCAAGCTGGACAACCACATCCAGTACGCCGATGCCCTTGTCCTCGGGAGCCAGTTTCAGCGGTCCAACCGGAATGCGACCCTTGGCAAAAACAGGCTGTCCCAACCGCTTGATTTCAGCGGTGTCGCGTACGAACCCGTCCGCTACGATAGCCTCAATTCCTTTGCGCCGCGCCTCTGTGGCAATGATATCGCCCGTTAATCCGGCTGGACCCTGGACAGCGTTGCCGATGACCAGAACCGATCCAGCCGGTGCCCGGTGGAGCGCCAGCAGGATGGAAACGAGGTCGTTGTTGGCCTCCACGGTACATGCTGGGCCAGCAACACGGTAACCATCAGTCAGCGGCCGGATATCGGGTCCGACGACGCCGATGGACACCCCACATCGATAGGCCGAGTCAGCCACTAGGGGCGTGCTGAGCGCCGTCCGAAATGCTGTACGAAAAGCGTCCATGGATGGTAGGAGCGGAGCGGCTCAGAGATCCAGTTCCCGCTTTTTTAGAATGAAGAGGCCTTCCCGGCGGGAATTGACCAGAATATTACCGGACTCAAAATATGGGAAGCTGCTCCATGTACCGTCGAAGCCCGCCACATTCAGGTTGTTCGGAGTGGTATCGAAATAGCCCACCTCGACGGGGTTCGCCCGATCCTGGATGTCGATGATGCGCAGACCACTCGCGTTGTTGGTCTGATACATGTAGTCGCCCTTTACATACAGGTTGTGGTCGGTCGAATTGGAATCACCGAAATACTCGGCAATCATTTCGGGCTCATCCAGATCAGTCAGGTCCCATATCATCGTGCGGGTAGCTTCAGCCATACCGTTGAGTTCGTCTGCTTCGTCGTTCTGATAGAAGTAACGATGATCGTCCGTGAACCAGCCCTGATGCACATAGGCGGAGTTGGGATACGTTCCTTGGCTGATAGCGATAGGCTGTTCCTTGTCCGTGACGTCAGCAATCGATATTGCTGTGCCGTTGGACCCAACACAGATCTCTTTGCCCCGGTGCTCGGCATCGGGCCCCTGATAATTGACGCACTGCGCGTCGTGGGTAGCGCCTGAGCCGTTGTTTCCCGTTTTGGGATCGTTGAAACAGCCCACGAATTGCGGGTTCTTCGGTTCGTTGATGTCGATCATGTGCAGAGCACCACCGCAGGTTTCTCCGCCGCTGCTGTTACCCACGGCATAGGCATACCCGGACTCTTCGTTGATCACGATGTTGTGCGAAGAGGCGATGCCTGTATAATGCACATCCGGCCCGTAGGTCTGGAATTCACCTGGCCAATCCCGCAAACGACGTAGATCGAAGATCTGCATCCCGTGCTGACCAGCACCATCGGCTACTACGAACGCGTGATCCTTGAAGACTTTCATGTCCCGCCATGTGGATCCGGGCGATCCCTCGGTACGAGGTAGCTCGCCCAGTACCACGGGATTAGCAGCATCGGTTACGTCAACGAAAACCATGGCTTCCATATGCCCGATGAGGCCATACTCGCGACCGGTTTCGGAATCGGTCCAACCCCATACGTCGTTGAGCCGCACGCCCCGGTTCATCCGCAGATCCTTCAGAGAAATGAAGGACACCATATCCACATTCTCACACGCAAATCCGTCGGCCGTACCGTCCTCACACGATACTGGGCTGTCCGTCATGCTGGGTAGATCCGCCACGGGTCGATTATAGGCGGCAATCTTGACCCAATCGCCTCCCTGCCATTCGAATACAGCCGCCGAACCAAGACCGTAGTCGTTGCCCGGCATTCCGATAGCGGCCGCGCCCGCACCTACGGCAACAGCACTCCCGAATCCGGTACGGCCTCCCTCCCGATCATTTGTGATGGTCCCGAGCGGCTCAAACGAGTTGGCATTGAAGCGATACACCATGCCACTGGCGTCGGCCGCCAAGGGAGCAGAGATCCATACCTCATCGGCCGATGCCGCCATGGCTGCTCCAAAAAACGCCCTGCTGCCCTCTGACGGACTGGCCAAGGTCTGCTCAAGGTGCCACTGATCGGCATGCTGGCGATATACGGAAACACGGCCCATTCCCCGTTCGGCACGCGGGTTGGCTGTCAGGAGATGCTGTCCGGACACCAGAAGCGAGGTTCCCAACCGCGCATCCTGCTGATCCTCTCCAGCTGTCAGCACCCTGGAGACAGAAAGGTCCGACAGGTGAAAAAAGTCGATACGGCCGCTGTTGTCATCGGCGCCCGGCGCACCGACAACGAGCATTGCGTCCATTACAGCAAGGGAAGATCCAAACCGAACGCCCTCGGCATCTGCCGGGGATTGGAGCATCGCGGTTTCGTTCCAGGTCTCCTCGGCTGAGAAAACATGTACTCGACCAGCACCCTCGTAACTCCCCGAGGCTGCGACGAAAACGTGCCCCTCGGCCACGGCAACGGCACCGCCGAACCCGTCACCCTGCATGGTATCCGTGGTAAGCCGAGTCTCGAAGGCCCAATTGCCGTCCATACCTTGTTTGAACACGTAGACCGCCCCGCGCCCCTCGAGCGCTCCGGGACTGGCCACGGCCAGGATGCCATCGTCGTACGCTGTTGCCATACCGAAGCGATCGGATATGGCTGCATCCGGAGAGGCGAGGGTTTGCACCACGTCCCACGACCCGCGCTCATTGCGGCGCAGGACATGCACCATGCCGGTATTGGAGAAACCAGAAGTTTCACCGACCAAAAGGTCATCCCCCACCATCAGAAGGGAACTGCCGTATGCATCCCGCACACCGGGGATTTCAAAGGACGACGATGAACGTGCCGAGCTTGGCTGGGCCACCAAGAGAATCAGGGTGAGAATAACCGGTATACGATACATGGCGCAGTTCGGGATAGTGGTGTGCGAATGCAGACTCCCTGTATACATCCACAATGACGTTTGTTTCAGGGAAGATACCTCGGCGGTGGACAGGTCCTGATGACACACGTACTGAGCGTGTCAGAAGCCGAGTACTCAGGGAGCAGAAGCCAGCTGGAGCGCACTCCATCGTACCGGCTTGGTTGAGGCGCTGCGGAAACCGATGGGTGACATATCAATGGCTGGTAAGACAGTGGAGGGTCCTGTAGCCATCCAATGGGACGCACTGTCCTCAGGATACCCTGCCAGCAAAGAACCTATGGCATCATGAGGGGCATCAGAGGGAAGGATCGCGTTGGGCTGGGGCTCCAAAGCAGCCCGTACCATGGTCTGTCGCGTATCCATGGTCGTGAATGGAATGAGCATACCTAGAATAAAGACGATACTCGCCACTGAGGTTGCCATTGCAAGGGCGCCGAGACGCGACAGAACGATGGATTCGCGCCGGCAACTCCGATCCAGATCCGCCATTACCCGAGCACGAATTTGGGACTCCATTGAAACACGCCGATGACGACCGCCATACGAGCACAACATGGTGCGGGTACGACAAAGACATCGGGCGTGGGCGGCAAGCGGGGGATTGGCTTCCAGAAACTCCTCAAAGGCCGCCCTGACAGCGGGATCCATGGTACCGTCTACGTACTCACAGAGGAATTCATCAAGTTGGTCATCCGGCTGGTCTGCTGGATCCGGGTAGTATCCTTCGGGCATAAGCACCGCAGCGGTGGGTTGGTCATTCATTTTCCCTACACGCGGAATTGCGTCAGGTTCTCGATACGGCAGAAATTTTTGGGACCGGTTGGCGGCGATATCGGCAGGTACATCAAAAAAGGGCGGCTGCGCATACGCGCAGCCGCCCTCAAAATGCGTTGAGCTCAGGCACTCAGTCAGCTTTCGGCGTGTAAACCTCTTTCAGAAGCGCCTGCAGCTTGGTCCGACCGCGGTTGAT
>JAAZVD010000128.1 GCA_018623785.1 Bacteroidota bacterium
GATGGCCACACGGTCAGGGTCAACAACCCCGCGGCGAACGCCTTCATCAATTACGGCTTCGGCGCTCGTCACGAGCTGCTCAACGAAGGAGTCGTTTGGCTGCTCATCGCCCTCCCCGATGATAGGCATGGCGGCATTGTTCATCACAGCATAGCCCTGCGTCACGTACGGGATGGCGCCCGAGTAGGACACGCGTTTGAAGGCGTAGGGCGTCGATGACACCTGTCCGGCAGCAGCAGCCGATTTGAACTCGCGAGGATAGGCCCATACGAGCGTTGGAAGCGGACCATCGCGAGAGGCATCGTAGCCGGCCGGCAGATAGAGATCGGCCGTGAGGGGCACGCCGTCTTCCCGGGTGTAAGAAATCGTCTCTTTCGAAATGCCTTCCAGCTCGGGGTACGGATGCGGGAAATTGGTGACGGCGGTGACCTCATCCGATCCAACCGTCCGCTTGACGTAGTTCGGCAGCTCGGACACGGATTCGCGCATGGTCAGGAAGGTGCCCTCGCCCTCATCCAGCCATCCGGCAAAGCGTTCGTAGTAGGGCGCCTCGGAGCGGAAGAGCTCTTCCGTTTCGCCGCTGCTCAGGTCATAGCGGCGCAGGAACGGACGATTGCCTTCGGGCGAGGCGCCCGTGCCGGTCAGGTAAATGGCGCTGCCGTCATCCGAGGTCATGAGTAGTCGACGACCTATTTCATCCGTCTCCATCAGCGGCGATCCAGGGTCGTTGTACCGATCCTCATACGAATAGTCGAACACGGTCTGGATGGCGATGCGCGTGCCGTTCGTGGGCACCTTGTACATGCGGTACTCGCGCGTGGACGTCCAGCGTTCTGCGGCCAGCATGTAGCCTTTGTCGCTCCACATCATGCCGGCGCTGCGCAGCGGCAGTTCGATGAGCGTCAGCGGATTGCCGGTGAACGGGTGCGGCAGTTGCTTGACGGCGTCGCGGGCGTCCGCTTCGATGTTGCCATCGCCGCCGTCGAGGGCTTCCACCCACGCCAGGGTAGCATCGGCATCCTGGCGCCAGCCGATCGATCGAATCCCCGTCGTGGTCGAGCCGAACCCGGTCGGGACATTTTCCATGAGCGGCTGATCCTCGATCAGCTGCACCAGATCCCCGTCGGTGTCGATGACTTCAATGCGATTCGGAAAGCGGTAGTAAGGCACCAGGTAGGAGAACGGACGATGCATGGTTTCCAGCAGGATGAACCGGCCGTCGGGCGATGGGTCCATGGAGGCAATCATACCACTGCGACCCAGGTCGGTCACGCCGCCATCGAGGGTTACACGCAGGAGGTCACTGCTCATGAACCACTCAAACAGGTCCTCGTCATGGGGCGATTCGAGCAGGTCTTGGTACGTGCGGGCCGGCGCGGCCTCGCCCGCGTTTTCCTGCACCACGGGGGTGGCCGGCACCTCAGGTGCCAAGGGCATGGCACCGCGCTCGGCCGCGACGGCCCGCACCAACAGCGTCTCTGAGTCTGCCATCCACGTGAACATGCCGCCCCCCACGCCATTGAGCGGCTGCTCAATCAAACGGGAGGCCGATGCAGAAGACAGGTCCAGCGACCAGATTTCAATGCGATCCGCCAGGGTCACCGGAAAGACATACGCAGATCCGTCGGGAGACCAGGAGCCTGACCCCACGCTTCCATTCGGCGGCAAGCCGGATACGCTTTTTTCATCCGTGCCGTCCACCGACGTGAGTGTCATTGATACGAACCCTGTCGTTCGACTCGGGCCGTTTGTTCGCGGATTAATCCGTGTTCCTGCCAGGCGCAGCTCTGGTTGGGACAAGTCTGCGATCGTTGGCAGCGCCTGCCGTTCCATCAGCAGCATCGTAAGATTGTCCGGGCTGAGGGACATCGAAGGCGCTGCGGGCGCATCGACGAGGGCCATGAGAGCCTCCACAGGCTCCTGATATCCTTGCTGTGCGTGAGCAACAAGAGGAAGGAGCAGTACTGCGAGAACCGCGAAAAATCTGTTCATGTCGAGACGGAATAGGTAAAGGGACCAGGTATACGCCCCCTATATACCTCCCCACCGCAACGTCGTCAATCCTTTTCCAGTACGGCCCTGTCCCTCGATTGCGCGGTACCAATATGGTCCAGCCCCTCGGCTTCGAGAGCAGCGTGCAGATCCTTGAGGACCGACCGCGCCAGACTGCCGCGCAGGTAGGGAATCTTTCGCTTGGCACCCGTGATATAGGTCCTGTACGGATGTACAAACAGACGGACATGGTTTCCATACAGCGGAGCAACTTCGAGCTCCACGGTTACCGTATACAGTCCCCACTGACGAAATAAACGTGGAGCCGTGGCCACCACATTAGGTGTGACTGGGGCCTTGATCTGCCACTCTGCTGCTTGCAGGGCTGTTCGAATGCGCCCTGTCACATCTGCCTGATTCTCCGATTCCTGTTCGGCTGCAGCCTCCATCACCACTTCGTAGTCGCGATACAGGGGCGTCAATTTCGGACTGCATCCGGAAAGGAGAAGTAATGCGCACACCAAAACTACGGATCGCGTCATTGGCCCCTCTGCAGGATGATACTCTCGGAATCGGAGCGTACGGGAAGTACCGTCAGCTGGAAGGTCTCCCCGAATGCCCCAACCAGCGGGGTCAGATCCAACGACACCGATTCGGATATATAGGCCTCGCACATGTCGGAATGACTGTCATGTACCACAAAGACGGACAGCTGGGGCGGGTATATGGTCAGTACAACTTCCGGCGTGAACCCTGTGAAGTCATGCTCCTCGCATCCTCCTGAATAGGCCACATCCAGCATGAGCAGCATCCCATCGATACGGGCGGCGCGCAATTCGAACGGATCGCCCTGCATGCCATCCAACGTGTAATCCCCGATAACGATACGGCCAGCATCGGTGGGAATACCGTCCTCCTTGGCGCCCTGACTGTCACAGCCCGCCAAGAGGAACAAACCAAGAGCCCAAAGGAGATGTCGTTTCATGGATATCAACCGAATGCTTCCCCAGTATCATACGACAAGTCATATCTGTGATGGCTGGAGAGGCCTTCGTAGTGTACATAGATCGCCCTCAATCGTACGTTGGGCCTCTCGCACGGGAAGGATGACCACGCGCGCAAACGGACTACCAAGACACGCTACCCCGCCAGAGATTCCTGTGGAGCCCCGACGGTGCGGCGGAGGAAGTCCAGGAAAACCCTATTGAACATACCCGGCTGCTCCTGCATCGGAACGTGACCGCACTCGTCAATCCAGTGCAATTCACTTTCTGCAATACCTGCATGGAAGGTCTCAGCAACGTCGGGAGGCGTGATCTCGTCTTGCTTTCCCCAGATGAGTAGGGTAGGCGCTGTGATCTGATCAAGCTGATCCTTGATGGACGTTTTTTCTACGGCACGGGCAAACTTGATAAGGCGAATGGCCTTCTCCCGATCCGTGATGATATCAATGACATCATCCAGCAGCTCATCCGTTACGTGCACCGGATCGTAGAACGTTTTTTCCACCCGCGGACGCAGGTAATTCTTGTCGGATCGGCGCATAACTGATGACGACATTTCCACCTCGTAGATCCCGGATGCACCAGAGAGGACCATGGCCTCGACCCGCTCGGGGAACTGCATGGCATACATGGCAGCCACGTGCCCACCAAAGGAATTTCCCGTCACGACCGCGCGTTCAAGGCCCAGTACCTCGGTAAAGCGATGTACGAAATCTACGATACCCTGTAGGTGCGCTTGCCGCAACGGAATAGTGTACATCGGTAGTACCGGACAGATGATCCGGTACCCTGCCTGGGCGACTGCCGGGATCAGGTGTTCCCAGTTGTCTACCGTCCCCATCATGCCATGCAGGAGAAGGACGGGTGTCGCTGTGGAATCGGCACCCGCTTCCGCGTAGCGCATGCCATCAATCTCCTTTATTTCGTACGGTGCGGAAGCCATGGGCGCAGGGGTTGATCCCGAGGCAGGACGTGCTCCAGGAGGGGGAATACAATGCAGGTTGGTAAAAATACATTGCCAATTACCAACTTACAGTGTCATCCTTACGCCAAGTACTGCTCCTGAGGTTCCGTGAGGGGAAATGCGCCTTTTCTTCAAGGAAACCATGCAATGCGGGAGGCCGCGCGGCTTGCTCTGTCCAAGAGGACGACGTATTTTCTTTGTTCTGACCCGTTTGCAGAGCCCCCTCCGCGACCGGTTCAGACCATGCGAAGGCGCCCGTTAAGCGGGCGCAAGGAACACTCGAGGTTCCACGCCCAACCTTTATTTACAGCCAGCGGTCAAGCTCATGCCTTGCGGTAAAAAACGGAAACGTCACAAGATTGCCACGCACAAGCGTAAGAAGCGCCTGCGCAAGAACAGGCACAAGAAGAAGAAGTAGGCAGACGCTCGCGCTGGCCGGCTTCTTTGCCTTGTATAATCCAGGGCAACGAAGCCGGTCCGATAGCTCCTACGTACAAAACCTCGGGATCGGCATACCCGTCGAAACCCGTCCGGATTGCCTGCGGTATATATGTATCGTAGGCTTTTTTGTCTATTCTGGGTGCCGGGTGCCGAGGAGTATCGCCCCGCCAGACAACGCAATCAGCCTAGGGCAACGCAATCAACCCAGGGTAAGCAATCAACGTGGTGTAGGTCATGAAGGATAATTCAGTAGGAAAAGCAGTCAGAACAGGTACCTGGGGTCTCTTGATCGGTGCGGCAGCGGGCTTTGCCATGGGTGTCCTTTTTGCCCCTGAGGAAGGAAAACGACTGCGTCGGAAACTCGCCTACCAGCTGGACAAATTGGGCGATGCGGTAGCAGAAAGCATAGATAAGGCCATTTCGGAACATGAGGTAGCCAGCGAGGCCCGCAGACAAGCCGACGACCTCGTTCGGGACGCAAAAGAAAAAGCGAGTGTCATCCGTAACGACATCGATGCCTTACTGGACGAATTGAGACAGCAACCCACCGACGGCTAACCATCCTCAACGGGACCCATCCCCTCCTCGTTCGAAACGCATGCCCAACTTCTCCATTCTCCTCCCTCCTTCCGAGGGCAAACAGGAAGGCGGCAACCCGTTTGCGCCGGACATGTTTGACTATCGCACCTCCAACACGTTCAACTACTTTCATCAGCTGAACCCCCAGCGACGGGAGCTGATTGACCACCTACAGAGGGTCATCAACGACGGTTCACATGATCTGGAGGCGCTTTTCGGGGTCAAAGGAGACAACCTCCAGGACGCCATCGATGCCAATCTGAATATCTACAAGGCGCCACTCATTTCGGCCCTGGACCGGTATTCTCCGGGCGTCATGTATCAGGCCATGGATTTCCCGGGGTTGCCCACCGGAGCCCAGCGCCGCTTGCTGGAAGAGGGTATCATTTTTTCGGGCCTGTTCGGCCTGCTACGCCCGGACGATCTGATTCCGATGTACAAGCTGAAGATGGACGCCAACGTCCCAGGCCTTGGTAA
>JAAZVD010000129.1 GCA_018623785.1 Bacteroidota bacterium
ATGTCCACGTGGTCCGTACCGCTGGCCTACAACCTGCAGGGAGCGGCGTGGACCCAGCGTGCCGTAAGCGTGCAGACCGAAGCCGTAATAGCGGCTCCCGAGCGGGCAACCGGCGTCACCAATCCGGATGCCCGGTATGGCTATGTCATCGACTGGCGGCAACAGCATGCACCGAAGGCACTCGCCATGCTTTGGGAAGCCGGTTACGACGTTCGGGCAGCCCGTCGCACCTTCGGAATTGGCGAAAAGGATTATCCTGTGGGCACCATCATCCTGCTCAAGGGCCGCAATCGGGACAAGATGGATACGATCGGCGCTGATATGCAGCGGATTGCGCAGGAGGCCGGCGTTCAGATCGAAGGGTATGACGTGAGCCGCGTGGATCGTGGCATGGATTTGGCCTCTGCGGACGCACGCGTCATCGACAAGCCACGCGTCGTTCTCATGCTGGACAGTCCCTTCGGTTCTGAGACGGCCGGGCAGATTTGGTACCTCTTCGATCAACGGGTGGACTGGGGTATCGACCGCGTCCGGGGAGACAACTTCCCGTCATTGGATCTGGATGAGGTGGACGTCTTGGTTTTGCCGCCTGGCAACGTGGACGCCATGCTCGATTCGACCCAGACGGACCGACTCAAACGTTGGGTCCGACAAGGTGGCACCCTGGTTGCTTCCGAGAGCGCAGCACCATGGATGACCAAGGAGCGGACCGGGCTGACTTCTGCCGAGATGGTTCGGGTGGAGCCTGACAAGAATGAGAAGCCGGCTGTCAACGAACGGGTCTACACGCGCTACGAGGATCGCCGCGATTCCACGAATGCCAGCCGCGTATCGGGATCAGCCTTCCGCGCGGTGCTGGACAACTCCCATCCGCTGGCGGCAGGCATGCCGAATCGGATGTACACGCTCAAGTTCGGTGCGGATGCCATCAAGCCGTCCCAGTCCATGCACACCGTCGGGTATTATGATCGGGATGCGGCCGGCCTGCTGGCTTCGGGCTTCGCCTCGGATGAAAACCAGCAGAAACTGGCTGGAAACCTGTTTGCTGGCGTAGAGCAGGTCGGTTCCGGAAAGGTTATTGTCCTGCTCGATAAGACGCAGTACCGGATGTTCTGGCTGGGGCCGACACGCTTGCTCATCAACAGTATCATGCTGATGCACGGTATGTAAGCCCCGAACGGAGGATGTCATCATGCTGCCCTACGCCATAAAAGAAGGTCTGGCTGGCTTCAGACGAGCCTCATTTTCATCCGTCGCGGCAACGAGTGCCATGACGGCGGCGCTGGTCATGGTAGGTTTGTTTGCCATTGTCACGTGGCAGGCACGCGGCGTTTCGGAGTGGCTGAAGCAGCGGGTGGGGGAAGTGGAGATCTTCTTGGACGATGCTTCCGATCCGGTAGCTTTGGCACTCTTTGAACGGGCCCAATTAACGGCGGGGGTGGCGCGAGCCGAGTTCATCAGCAAAGAGCAGGCCCAGAATATTTTCAGAAAGGAGTTCGGGGAAGACGCCGATATCTTTTTTGATGGAACGTTCCTGCCTGCATCCATCCGTGTGCGGGTCGAACCGGGCTACGTCAACGCCGACAGTCTGGACGCTTTGGTAACCGAGTTCGCGTCCTGGAATCGTGTCGATGAAGTGGTTTACAATCAGCCGCTTCTGACGAAAGTACAGGACAATCTTCGACTGCTGTCGCTCATCGGGATATCCATCGGGGTTCTTGTCCTGATGGCATCCGTTTTCTTGGTGGCCAACACGATTCGGTTGGCCATCTACGCCCGTAGACTAATGATCCGTACGATGAAGCTGGTGGGTGCCACCGACGGCTTTATCCGGAAACCCTTCATTGTTGAGGGTATCGTCCAGGGGCTCATATCCTCTGTTTTGGCGCTCATGCTGTTGTGGTTCATTCAGCGAGCCGCCATCGCCTATGTGCCGCAATTGGATCCCCTCTCCCTGCCTCAGGCGCTTTTTTTCGGCGTGGCACTGACCACTGCCGGATTTCTCTTGGGCTGGATTGGCTCGGCCAGTGCCGTCAGCCGCTTCTTGAAGCAGGTCTCACTGCACTGACAGCGCTCTGTTTGGCATGCCCTCAGGCAACACTATATTGAGTGCATGGTGTTGCGCTCAGTTCTGATAGCCGTATTTCTCTGGTTTCTTGTCCCGATAGCCATGGCATCTGGACACGGGCAGCATCATGCGTCGATGTCAGTGAGTGGGGAAGAGACATCCTTCGCATATGACCACGGTTCCAGAGCTGATGAACAGCAGAGGGTAGTTCCAATACATATCCCCGGCTGTATCGATGCCGGCGCCTCTCTGCCGAGCCCCATGGGATCCAATGATTGTCTGGGATGCTGCCCGGATGATTCCGGAGCCTCCGACGCTGTGACCGTGGATCGCCGTATGGCTGGTCCAGATGCTACTATTCATGTCGGATCCACGGCTCTCCCGAACGATCTTCTCAAGGATGACGTTTCTCCAAGAGGTCTCGTCTTTTCTGTTTTCCGAGCGCCAACCGTTCTTCGATTGTGAGGAAGAGCCTTGTCGTCTGCACGTGGCAGGCGATATCCCAGGGCTTCCATTCCTCAATGAAGAACGAACATGGTTTTTTCCCATTCGTCCGCGTTTTCGGGCTCGCGTCCGGGAATGCTTCGTGCCATCCTGTTGCCGGGATTGCTGTGGCTGTCAATGACGCCCACGGCGGTACTCGGTCAGCAGGCTGATCCGCAAGCCGCCGATACGCTGGTCATCGCTTCCTTTGATGATCTGCTTTCCGCGGTAGCGACCCACAACCAGGACATCCAGTCCGCCCGCACGCGATCCGAACGTGCCCGTTCCCGGATACGTACCGAGGGAACGCTTCCGGACCCCTCCGTTGCCCTCGGTGTATCTCCCTTTCCCGTCCACACGGCCCGGGGCGAGCAGGTCGTACAGCTGCGCGTCGAACAGATGCTGCCGTGGCCCGGAAAACGTCGCCTGCAGCGGAAAATGGCTGAGATGGAGGCGGCCATGGGACGGGAAGATGTCTTCCGTATTCAGGCCCAGGTCATGTTGGAGGCCGTGCACTCGGCCATCGCTGTTGAGCGCTCCGAGCGACTCATGGATGTGACCAGGCGCTTCCGGGAGCGTCTCGAGCGATTCGAGGACATCGCCGTATCCCGGTATGAAACGGGCGAAGGCGAACAGCAGCACATCTGGAAACTGCAGCTTGCCGTGGCGGCGCAGGATCAGGCCATGAAGCGGCTCGAGGAGCAGCGCTTGGTAGCGGTTGCTTCCCTGCAGGAAGAGGTTCAGCGTCCGGTCATGGTGGCGCACGGTGCTTTCGCTGATGATGCACCGCCGCCCACCTCCGTATCTGCTGAGGACAGAGCCGAACTGAAATCCCTGCAAGCCGGCCTGGAGCGCGCACGCCTGTCCCGCGAACTGGCCGGATTGGCCGACCGCCCGGATTGGGGCGTTTCGGCAACATGGATGGCGATGACAGAGAGCAGTATACCGGCTTCATCCGACGGACGGGACGCCCTGGGAATCGGCATCATGGTGCGTGTGCCTCTGGGTAGATCAGAACAGCATGCTCACGAGGAAATGGCCCGTCTGCAGGAGGTCGAACTGGAGCAGCGCCGGAATGATTTTCTGGCCTCATGGGAGAGCATGTGGCGGGAGCAGTCGGTGCGGTTGGCCTCCATTGAGGAACAGATCCGGCACCTCGATGAGACCCTGATTCCGCTCTCCGAGGCCATGCTGGCGTCCTCTGTGAGTGCCTATGCCTTCGGTCGATCCGGTTTCCTCGACCTGCTCGACGCGGAACGGTCTGCCTTCGAACTCCAACAGCAGCGTATCGAGCTGCAATCCCGCCAGGCCATGACCCAGTGGACACGACTGCGAATTTCCGGGCAGTGGGACGCCCTTTCCCTTAATGACGAATCCCGATAGAACAATGAATATCAGAAACGTAGCCTTCGCCCTGATCGTGGTCCTTGCGGTGGCCGGCGGCGCCTTTTGGCTCGGCGCGCGCACGGCAGGGGATTCGTCCGGTTCCGCCCCGGGTGCTGATTCGGCTGGAGCGGAACGGGAGATCCTGTACTGGGTGGCTCCCATGGACCCGACAGAAATCTACGACCAGCCCGGCAAGTCGCGCATGGGAATGGACCTGGAGCCGGTCTACGCCGATGAGGCCGGAGCCCGCCAACGAACCAACAACACGGTTGAGATCAATCCGGTCGTGGCGCAGAACATGGGTGTCCGCTATGCCCGCTCGGAGCGCCGCGACCTGGAGCGATCCATCCGGACCGTCGGCGAAGTGATGATCGACGAAGAAAACCTGGTGCAGGTCAATGCCCGGATTTCGGGCTGGATAGAGGTCCTGCATGTGGCATTCGACGGGGCGCCCGTCCGCAAGGGAGATCCTCTGCTGGAGGTCTATTCCCCTGAGTTGGTCACGACCCAGGAAGAGCTGCTGCTGGCCCTGTCCCACCGGGACGCCCTGACGGAGCAGTCCGGGGCCTCGGTGCGTGCCGCAGCCGACCGAATGGTCGAAGCTGCCCGTCAGCGCATGCGCAACTGGGAGCTCCCGGCCTCATTCATCGCGATGGTCGAGAACCACCGCATGGTACACCGTCGGGTGGTCATCGAAGCGCCGGCTGACGGGGTGGTCCTGTCCAAAAACGTCACCGAAGGCGCGCGCATCACCGCTGGCCAGGAGCTCTATCGCATTGCGGATCTGAACCGCGTATGGATCCACGCCAGTTTTTATGATTTTGAACTGCCCTGGATTTCCGAAGGGCAGACAGCTGACATCGAACTGAGCTACCTGCCCGGTGTGCAGCTCGAAGGGGTTGTGTCTTATATCTACCCCTTCCTGCGGCAGAAAGCACGCGATGTGCACGTGCGCATCATCGTCGAGAATCCAGACCTGCAGCTCAAACCGGGCATGTTTGCCAACGTGCAGCTGTCCGGGCGGACGTTGGAAGATGTCGTCGTGGTGCCTTCAGAATCCATTATCCGGTCCGGCGAACGGACCTTGGTTTTCCTCGATCGAGGGAATGGGCAATTCGAACCCAGGGAAGTCCGAATCGGTGCAGAGGCTGATGACTGGGTTCAGGTGCTGGCTGGGCTGGATACGGGAGAACGGGTCGTGGTGTCGGCTCAGTTCCTGATCGATTCCGAGAGCCGCCTGCAGGAAGCCATTGCCAAGATGCGGGCGCCGAACGCTTCGACAGACATGTCGGGGATGGGCGATACAGGCACGGGGGATTCAGGGATGGACCACGAGGGCATGGATCACGCGGAGATGGATCATGCGATGCCGGCGGACTCAACCGGCGCAGCCCACGACCATGGCATGCCTGCTGACTCAGTCGGTGCGACCCACGACCATGAGATGCCTGCCGATCACGATCACTGACCCATCCTGGAGCGCCCCATGCTTGAACGCATCATC
>JAAZVD010000130.1 GCA_018623785.1 Bacteroidota bacterium
AATGAGCGCTCGTGCCCTGAGTCCTAGCTCATCAAGCATGGGTACCCGGTCTGATGATGTGCCCTCCGGTGAACAGATGACCTCGGGTGCGCGCAGTGGCTGGCCCTGCACCTGCGCGTCACGGAGTCGCTTCCAGCGGTCACGATCCCGGAGACCCCGAATGACGCCGTTTTGGGCATACTCAGTCCACTGAACGACCGTTGATCTGGCCCATTGCGCAACGCGCTTATCCCTGTCCCAAGACCACATGGTCCCCGTCTCCTCATGACTGTGCAGGTATCCGATTCCAAACTCGGTGTGTAGCTCATCCAATACCTCCACTGCATCTCCTCTCCGAACCAAGAGACACCCTCCCCTCTCCACGATTTCCGCTCGAAGGTACCGAAGCGAATCCAGCTCCCACTCTAGGTGAATCGGATCAAAATCAGGCTGCTTCCACCGTTCTGGCTCGATGATGTAAACGAGCAGCACGGGCTGATTACTGCGGACAGCCGCAACAAGCGGTGCATGATCCTGCATACGCAAATCGCGCTTCAGCCAAACAAGATGAGACGGCATCGGAGGGGGTGTTCGATTCTCGAGCTTCCGTATGCGCGGGGGCCGACATCGTTACGCTTTGGTGGGTTTGGCTGCTTGAGCGCAGCGTATTCCTAACCGCCTCTTAACGAAACGCGGGAAACAAGACCAGACAAACGGGTACACAAGCTCACATTAACGCACAAGCGCCATTCCAGTATCCGATATGCCTACCGAAATCATGGAAGTCGAAACACTGAAATACAAAGTCAAGGATATCTCCCTTGCAGAGTGGGGACGCAAAGAAATCCGCCTCGCCGAAGCTGAAATGCCCGGACTCATGGCGCTGAGGGAACAGTACCAGGGACAGCAGCCGCTGCAGGGAGCGCGAATTGCCGGTTGTCTGCACATGACCGTGCAAACGGCCGTGCTGATCGAAACGCTCGTGGCGCTGGGTGCTGAGGTTACATGGTCCTCATGCAACATCTTCTCCACCCAGGACGAAGCAGCGGCGGCCATAGCTGCGGCAGGCATACAGGTGTATGCATGGAAAGGCATGACGGAAGAAGAGTTCGACTGGTGTATCGAGCAGACTCTTTTCTTCGGCGATGAGCGCAAGCCGCTCAACATGATCCTTGATGACGGTGGCGACCTTACCAACATGGTCCTGGATCGGTATCCGGAGCTGGCCCCCGGTATAAAGGGCCTCTCCGAAGAGACCACCACCGGTGTGCACCGACTCTACGAGCGGCAGAAGAAAGGAACGCTGCCCCTGCCTGCTATCAACGTCAATGATTCGGTAACGAAGTCGAAGTTCGACAATAAGTACGGCTGCAAAGAATCCCTGGTGGATGCCATCCGTCGCGCCACTGACATCATGATGGCCGGTAAGGTTGCTGTTGTGGCCGGCTACGGTGATGTTGGAAAAGGCTCAGCAGCATCTCTTCGTGGCGCCGGGGCGCGCGTAATCGTAACCGAAATAGATCCAATCTGTGCACTCCAGGCCGCCATGGACGGATTTGCCGTCAAAAAAATGGACGCCGCCGTTCCCGAGGCTGACATCATCGTTACGGCTACTGGCAACTTCAACGTCGTCAGTGAGCGTCATTTCCGCTCGATGAAGGACAAAGCCATTGTTTGCAACATCGGTCACTTCGACAACGAGATCGACATGGCATGGCTGGATGAGAACTACGGCCACACGAAGGATACCATCAAGCCGCAGGTTGATCTCTTTACCATCGAGGGCAAAGAGGTCATCGTTCTTGCTGAAGGACGACTGGTAAATCTCGGATGCGCCACCGGTCACCCATCGTTCGTCATGTCGAACTCATTTACCAATCAGGTCCTGGCCCAGCTGGAATTGTGGCACAACGCTGACAGCTATGATAATCAGGTCTACACGCTGCCCAAGCACCTTGACGAGCAGGTGGCGCGTCTTCATCTGGCCAAGATCGGTGTCGAGCTCGACGAATTGTCGCCAGCGCAGGCTGACTATATCGGCGTAACGACAGATGGCCCCTACAAACCGGATTACTACCGGTACTAGGCAGCCAGGCTGACTGCAATGTGAAGCCCCGTTTCCATCTCGAAAGGAAACGGGGCTTTTTATATTCAGCCTACTCGGATCCAAAATCACCGCCTTCGGCCACTTATACTCCTATGAGAAAACGCCTCTCTGCTCTCACAACTACGATGAGTTCCCGATCTCTCCTCTTGGTCGAGGCTGTCGTGATCATCGTGAGTATTCTACTCTCACTGTATCTGCAAGGCCTGTACGACAGTTCAAGGATGACTGAGCGCAAAGAAGATCTGCTACAAAGCCTGGCTACGGTTATTGAACAGGACATGGCTCAAATCGAGTACTTCTCGCAGATCCAGAACAGGTCGCATCGCAGTGCAGAGTTATTGCTCGATAGCAATCTCGATGTCACATTGGATTCCGTGTACTGGCATTTGTCCAGCGTGGGTATGGGATTACGCAGCTTTTTCCCACAGCGTTCTCCATTTGAAGAGATAATCGATGCGCAGGTAACCCGACATATACGCTCTACCGAGCTCAGAACCGACCTTTTCAAACTGTTCAGCGAAGATCTGGAGCGCCATGAAGTACACACCAAGGAGTATGACCAACTCTTTCTAACCTTCAACCGATATCTGTCAGAGAACTATCTCCTAGTAGATTGGTGGCGAGAAGGTTTAGGAACCCTTCCAGAAATTGACATAACGTCCTTTGACAGGTCAATGAGTCCTCGAAATGATCGTAAGCTGAGGGGAATGCTCATAGAAGCTCTTTTTGCGACGTCCTCATATGCATCGGAGCTGGCTTATCTCAGAGCAAAATATTCCGAGCTGCAGAACCTTATAGCTATGGAGCTCAATCAGAACGTGTAGTTTCTCTTCTGTTAGCGAGCCCAGTCCTGATACCACCGATTGTATGTCTACAGTCCCGAAAGTGTTAATGAGTAGAAAAAGCCATGTTTTTGAAGCAGTCGGTATTGGTACCGTCATTGTCTCTCTCCTCTTTGTAGCTGTCGAACTACATCAGAACACCAAAGCTGTTCATGGACAGACTAATCAGGCAATCGCAGACAATGTCAACGCATTGTATTTGGCGATAGCAACGGACAATGAGTTGTCAGCTGCCTGGCACAAGTTGCTCAACAATGTGCCTTCAAGTCAGCTGTCCAACGAGGAGAAAATAATTTTAGAGATGGCACTCCTTTCTGGCTTTCGCAGGGTAGAAAATATTTGGTATCAGGTTGAGGAGGGGCTTATCGAAGAGCGGGCCCTGACTCGTATTGGATACCTACCCTATACAAAAGTGTTTGCCACAGAAACATGGAAGAAGTACCGCAACGGGTTTGACCCGATGTTCCTCCAGTATTTTGAATTACAGGTCTCATTAGCTAGCCGAGGCTAGTCGGTGACATCCTTGCAGCGGGTTCGGCCATTTGTAATGCACCTGATGACTGCCTGCGAATACATTGTTTAGCCTCAGTGCGAGGAGGAAAGACGCAGGTTCTATCCCTGCTTGCTTGCGATTGAGAATGGGTCCTCGTTTCTTGCGGGAAATTCGAATTCGGTTGAACGCTACCTGCCAGAGGGAGCGCCGTTTTCCCCAACCCACGACGAGGCATGACCATGACAACTGAGCGGAGACTCTTTTACGGCAGCTGCTTTGCGCTGATTACCACCGCCCTCTCATTCAGTATCCGTGCCGGGATCCTGGGCGAGCTTGGTTCTGAGTATGATTTTACTGCGCAACAGCTCGGATGGATCAACTCCATGTGGTTCCTGGGCTTTCCGATATCCATGGTTATCGGCGGCCTGATTTACCACTCGGTTGGTCCAAAGAAGATCATGCAGTTTGCTTTCTTCGCGCATGCTGTCGGGATAGTGATGACGATCTATTCAGGAAGCTACACCGGGCTGTTGATCTCAACATTACTCATTGGACTGGGCAACGGCTGTACCGAGGCCGCATGCAACCCGATGATTGCTGACACCTACGAAGGCGTAAAGATGTCGAAGATGATGAACCGCTTCCACATGTGGTTCCCTGGTGGCATCGTCATTGGTGCACTCGTATCCAAGTTCATGACCGACGCCGGTTTCAACTGGGAAGCTCAAATCTGGGTCATCATGATTCCGACCCTGACTTATGCTTGGCTCTTCTGGGGGCAGAAGTTCCCCGAGGCACGTGTGGAAGCATCCAAGCAAGTGGGCTCGAATTTCCAGGCCATGCTTTCGCCCCTGTTCATTTTCATGATGGCTTGCATGGCATTGACAGCCATTTCAGAATTCGGCCCTCAGCAGTGGGTTGGACTGATCCTGGCCGAAAGCGGTGCCCATCCGATGCTGATTCTGGCGTTGGTCACCGGCCTGATGGCCGTGGCCCGGTTCTTTGGAGGCGAGGCCGTAGGCAAACTCTCCATCACGGGTGTCTTACTGGCATCCGCCGTGCTAGGAACTGTTGGCGTCTACATGTTCAGCACTGTTACCGGTAGCATGGCATACGTGGCCGCCATTGTATATGCCCTCGGCATTGCCTACTTCTGGCCGAATATGATCGGTTTCATTGCCCATTACATCCCAAAGAGTGGAGCGCTTGGGATGTCGATCGTCGGCGCTGTAGGCATGTTCTCCACGTCGATTTTCCAACCCATCATTGGGGACTGGATCGATAGTGACCGCTCTGCTGCGGCGGCCTCGGGGCTGAGCGGCAGCGAGCTTGAGCTCGTAGCCGGGCAAGCAACCCTGGGTACGATGGTACTCTTCCCTGCCGTCCTTATCGTGCTTTTTGTAGTTCTGCACTTCTGGATGCGCAACCACGAATCCGAGGTAGACGGACAACCGGCTTCAGCTCACTGATCAAGCTTCTACCCAGCTTGTGAGGGGCTCGTAGAAAGGCCCACGCTCCGAGAAAAAACGAGAGCGCCCAGTGCTCCATACCAAACGAAAAGGCGATCAAGTGGCAAAACTTGGTCACCTTCCCAGCCCTGCAGGAGCCATAATCAAGTCGGGACTCTTACTGGGATTTTGCTTCGCACAATCCCAGTAACCCTCCTCGAAACACGAAAGGGCAAGCCCGAGGGCTTGCCCTTTCTTTGTTTCTCGTCGGGACGGCGGGATTTGAACCCACGACCCCTTGCACCCCATGCAAGTGCGCTACCGGGCTGCGCCACGTCCCGAAAACCCGGAGGCGATCGCTCACCAAGCGGGTAATACAGAAATATACAAAGAAGGGTACAGTTCGAGAGCACCCTACTGACGCGAGGTCAGCGAAAGTTGAGCGAAAACGCACGCCAACCCCTGCCGCCGCCCAAGGTCACAAGCGCTCCAACACCCGTTGAAGGAAAGAGCGAACCTCGTTCAGCTGCCGGATTCGGTCCGGTTCATTACCTGTGACAGCAGT
>JAAZVD010000131.1 GCA_018623785.1 Bacteroidota bacterium
ATCCGGCGCGGATGGAAGACTTCCTCGCTGCCCAGGAGTCACTGGGGGGTGCCTTGGGACGGCTGTTGGTCGTGTCTGAAAATTACCCAGATCTGCGAGCAACAGAGGCCTTCCGGGATCTGCAAGTGCAGCTCGAAGGCACCGAGAACCGTATCAACGTTGCCCGTCGGGACTACAACAGTGCCGTAGCGGCCTACAACGGTAATGTGCGCCGTTTCCCTGGCTCCATTGTAGCCTCGGTAACCGGCTTTGATACGAAAACGCCCTTTGAGGCACGCAAGGGTGCCGAGGATGCCCCGGTCGTGGACTTCAACTGAGTACGCCGACCGAACCACGATCACGTCCGACTGGGTGGACAAAGCTCCTGTGTATGGACCTCCCTTACCGACATGTACTTCGTCTGACGATCTTGCTGATCGGGATCAGCGTCATGTCCTCCCTGTTCCTCGGGGTGCACCCAGCCTTAGCGCAGGTGCCTCCTCCCTCGGACCAGTTGGTGTCAGACCTGGGGCAGTTTCTTGAGCCGGTAGAGGAGCGGGCTCTTGAGCGAAAGCTTCGAATCTATGCCGACACCACATCGACTCAGATCGTTGTCGTTACCGTTGAGGACCTGGATGGCATGGATGCCCAAACGTTTGCCCTCGAACTGGGCCGGCGCTGGGGTGTGGGCCAAGAAGCACGTGACAACGGCATCGTTTTTCTTGTTTCGCGCGCTGAACGTCAGATCCGGATTGAAGTCGGCTACGGACTTGAGGGTGCTGTACCGGACGCCCTCGCTGCGCGTATCATTCGGGATGTGGTAACCCCGTCGTTCAAGCAGGGGCAGTATTTTGCGGGAATAAACGCGGGTGTGGACCTGATAATGGCTGCCGCTGCCGGAGAGTTCGAAGGGATGCCCGTACCGACGGGATCGGGTGATAGAGAAGGCGGCAATCCGATCTTCATCTATCTGGCGTTTCTGTTTCTGTATTTCATGATCTCGGCCTATCGTAACAGAGGTAACGGTCACCGGGGCTATCGCAGGGATCGACGTGGCGACGTGCCCATCGTTCTCTGGGGTAGCGGGATGCATGGCCACCGCGCGGGGGGATTTGGGGGCGGTAGCGGATTTGGTGGTGGCGGTTTTGGTGGCTTTGGGGGCGGTGGTTTTGGTGGCGGTGGTGCCGGAGGAAGCTGGTAAACATCATGAGTCGACTCAAACAACTGCTGGCCTTTCACGAGGAGGATCCTGACGATTCATTCGTCCGTTTTGCCTTGGCTGCTGAATACGTAAAACTGAAACAGTTCGATGAGGCGCTTGCTACGTTCAAAGCCCTTCATGAGAACGATCCCTCTTACGTGGGGCTGTATTTCCACTACGGGAAGTTGCTTCGACAACTGGAGCGTCCGGATCAGGCTGCGGCCATCTATCGCGAGGGCATCGCTGTGGCAACCCGTCTGACCGATTTTCATGCCCGCTCTGAATTGCAGTCTGCCCTCCTGGAAATGGACATCGAAGCCGATGAGCGCTAGCCACCGGATTGTCGGCCGGCTGACGGGCATCCTGATGATGTCTTTTCTCGTCATGCCCATCCTGACGTGTCCACAGGCGGCAGCTCAGGAACGCACATCGGCAGAGGATGCCTGGATCAAGGTGTCTCCCGGTGACACATTGTTTTCCATTGCGCGTCGCTATGGCGTCCGCGTCGCAGATCTCCAGCAGTGGAACAACCTTACCGATGCATCCATCCGTGCAGGAATGCGGCTCCGTGTGCGTCCACCCACAGCATCAGCGGTAGCATCTCCTGAGGAGCAATCGAATCTATCCTTGCTCGGCGGCGGTTTGGCAGCCGTCGACGTCGGTACAGGCCAGACGCTCTACTCGCTGGCCAATCGATTTGCCATGGCACCGGACAGCGTATTGGCACTCAACCCGGAGTTGTACGGGGCGCTACATGAAGGCATGAGGATAATCGTTCCGGAGGATCGGATTATCCGAAGCCGTGTCGTCAATCGGGGAGAGACACTTTTCGGCATTGCCAAGGAGGAGGGCGTCACTGTTGAAGCATTACGTCGCGCCAATGGACTCTCCACTTCCACGATCAGCGTGGGGCTGCGCTTGAACATTCCGTCGCCATTGATCGATGACCAGGCGACGCTTCGTTTACCGGCTGCAGGCGTCTTCTCGATACTGCCATTTCCGGCCTTGCTCGAGGGCCGGCCGCTTTCCCGGGACCGGGTACTGGAGAAAAACAGCTTTTTTATCGCACATCCGACCCTGCCCGTCGGCACCGTTGTTGTCATCAGCACGGGCCAGCGACACATGTTTGCTAAGGTTGCTGAGCATTCGCCGTCGCCGCGTCCTCTGTTCATCGAAGGATCGACCGCCCTATTCGATGCGCTGTCCCTGATGCCGGGAGACCGCGTGACGCTATGGAAGGTTCATTGAGCCATCGAATCGACACATGCACCGCAAGGCCCCAGATACCGATCCGCTCGCTTCGTTTCACCATCCGTCCGATCAGGGCGCACAAGACGATGCGGATACAAGCACGCAGATTTCTTCCCGGAACAGGCCTACAGGGTATTGGCGGGCCACCCGATCCGTAACCTACGGATTTTTGGCAGCGCTGCCACTTTTCGTTCTGTACGAAAGCCTGATTCTTTTTGTGAACGCCGAGCGTGTATCCCACGTGCGGGTAGGGGCGGATCTTTGGATCAAGCAGCTACTTACGTTGATTGGAGGAGCATCAGCTGGGTCTGGCCTGGTGGCATTGGGTATTCCGGTTCTCTTGATTGGTTTATGGGTGTTTGTGCGTGAACGAAAACGGCGTCCTCCCCTCCGAATGGCATGGTTTGCAGGCTTGATCGCAGAGAGCGCCGTGTATGCCGTTGGGGTGGCCATGCTTGTCTCCACCATCATCGGGCTTGTTTTTGCGCTGTACCCGGCACTGGTATCTGGAGTGGAAGCTTATCCACTGGCGCTCTCAGGACAGTCTGCAGAGGCCCTGTCCATGCCCATGATGCTGGTGCTTTCCATCGGAGCAGGCCTGTATGAAGAGCTGCTTTTCAGGGTACTACTCGTAGGTGGGCTTTTTTGGCTGTTCAACAAAAGCATGACCCGATCGTGGATGGCGTACGCTCTCGCAGCCATCATTGGCGCCTTCCTGTTTTCCGCGGTCCACTATATGGGTGCCCTTGGCGATCCGTTCACGCTGTCATCGTTCTCTTTTCGCTTTCTCTTTGGGCTGGTTCTGAATGGCCTGTTCCTCGTTCGTGGTTTCGGCGTTGCGGCGTGGACCCATGCCATTTATGATGTGCTCGTCGTGACACAAATCCTGGGGTGATGACGTAAAAGCGTTCACGCGCACTGCTGCCTTGCCCGTTGCAAGCACGCGGTACGGTTCACCCGAAGAAACCCATCATCATCATGAATGGAATGAGGACGGCCGCCCTCATGGCGGCGCTGATTATGTTGTTTGCCCTTCTGGGACAGGCGCTCGGCGGAGAGCAAGGGATGATTATCGCTTTTCTATTTGCCGTGATGCTGAATTTCGGATCCTATTGGTTCAGTGCATCTATTGTTTTGAAGATGTATCGGGCCAAAGAAGTCAGTCACGCTGAAGCACCCGAGCTCGTGGAGATGGTAGACCGCCTCAGACAAAAAGCGGGCCTCCCCATGCCACGGGTGTACGTGATTCCGTCGGATCAGCCGAATGCCTTTGCTACCGGTCGAAATCCGGCCAATTCGGCGGTAGCGGTCACGAACGGCATTGTCCGCTTACTGACGAAAGAGGAACTGGAGGGGGTCATCGCGCACGAACTAGCCCATATCCAGAACAGGGATATCCTGACAGGGTCCATTGCTGCCACTATCGCCGCGGCCATCACTATGCTGGCTCGGTTTGCGCTCTTCTTTGGCGGTGGCGACCGGGATCGTGGCAGTGCGTTTTCGGCCATTCTCATGATGATTCTGGCGCCGCTTGCCGCCATGCTCATCCAGATGGCCATTTCTCGATCGCGGGAGTTTGCAGCGGATCGGGATGGTGCCCTGATTTGTGGTAATCCGCGTGCTTTGGCCAGTGCTTTGCAGCGATTACAGTCAGGTAGTGAGCGCATTGCAATGGCGGGCAGCCCTGCCACGGCCCACATGTTCATCGTGAATCCTTTTGCGGGCTCCATGCGCGGCATTCAAAACCTGTTTTCTACCCATCCGTCCACCGAGAAGCGCGTTCAGCGTCTCATGGACATGCGTCTCTGATCAGCCTAGGTACACTCATGGCAGGTGGATACTGGCACGTCATATTGATCACGTTTGTTGGCTTCGCTGCCTTGGCGGCGGCGTTGCTCGTGCCAGTCTGGCGTTTCCTCACGCGGGAAGAAGAGCAGGCCGAAGGGTTTACCTCGGCGGTGGGTGATGCAGTCGGCGGTTCCAACCCAGCCTGGCTCAATGATCTTCCGCCTGCGGAAGAGGTCTCATCGGCTCGTGCAGTGGCTGGACAGGAGGAAGGAACGGCAACGACATCCTCACAGAAGTAAGCCCTGCAGGATTAGGGAGCCTGAGTAGAGTCTGCAGCGACGTCGAATATGATGAGCGGCAACAGCCGCTCGAGCGTTTTCGGTCCGATGCCGCGTACGGCAAGCAGATCCTCGGGGCCCATAAACGGTCCCTGCTCGATTCGGTGCTTCAGAATGCGATCGGCCATGGCAGGACCAATTCGGGGCAGTGCCTGAAGCACACGCGCACTGGCCGAGTTGACAGGAATCGGAAAGTCGGCCTTTGGCTTTTCGAGCGTATCCACCAGTACCCAGGACTCGACACCCTCCTGCCTGATTGGAATAGCCTCAAAGGAAGCGCCAAAGCCGGTGTGGATGGTATCTACAGGGACCATGCCGTACAGGCCTTCGGCCGAATCGGCACGCGCCGAGAGGGCTTCAAACACGCTGTCCATTTCGGCATAGGAGCGGTCATCAAACGGCGGCGAGGTTGCTTGCACGATCCGGATGACATGGCCTGATAAAATGACGCACAGCAAGACGATCATGGCGATGGCCTCTTTCTCTGAGCAAACCAGTCGTTCCCTGATCGGATACAGCAGTCTATGCTGCAGGTGTTTGAATGGAGAGGGCATGATTGCTCTGGGTCTACGAAGGAGGCGCAGTCTGAAAACGGAAATGCTACTCAGCAAGACAGTCCACTGCCTCGCAACACTACGTGGTAAAACGAGCCCACTGCTCGGGAAACGGAACAACGCCGCAAAAGGTGACATCCTTGTTTGTGTGCTTCATTGACACACGCTTCTGCCAACAGTAACCTGCCCGAGTACGTCACTCTCATTTCTGCCGCATAATGCCTACAGCCGGCGTCCTGCATACCGAAGCCATCGTCCTCAGGACCATCGATTACAGCGAAACGAGCCGTATCGTAACCCTGTTTTCGAAAGACCTGGGC